>NZ_JBQHWK010000013.1:0-63991 GCF_052064015.1 Collinsella sp. HCP3S3_D1 | reverse complement strand
GAAGGGACTGACCCCGGAGGAGTTCCGGAGACAGTCCCTTGCGGCGTAGTTCTTATTTAAGCCGTCCAGGTTTTGGGGTGCAGTTCAAATTAGCTACCCCGTACTACCCTGACAATCTAAAGTAGCTAAAAAAGCCCCGTCCCAAATTGACTACTTAGTGGGAGGAGAAGCGTGATTGGCGGCCGAAGGATAGGGCGGTGTCGCCGAACTTGTCTCGGACTGCGTCGATGGCGACGGAGAGGTCACGGCGGTCGCTGGATTGGGCTCCGCGGTCGTCGACTTCGCAAAACAGGTCGGTCTGTATGCCGCCTTGATGATTGAAGTCACTCATGCCTATGCCGGCAAGGCGTACATGCATTCCTTCCTGCCAGATGTTGTCGAGCAACTCGATCGCTACCGCCACAAAGATGTTCTCGTCGTCGGTGGGATGGGGGAGTCGTCGCTGTGCCGAGCGACCGCTGCCGTACGAGTACTTAAGTTTGAGCGTCACCGTGGCGCCGGTAAGTCCCTGGCGGCGCAGGCGACGTCCGACGGATTCGCCCAATAGTGCAATCGCCGCTTCGATGTCCCCGCGCTCGGTCAAATCTTTCGCAAAGGTGCGCTCATTGCTTACCGACTTGACCTCACGCTCTTCATCGAGGCTCGTGACTTCGGAAACCTCGAGCCCCAACGCACGCTGGCGCATGCGCTCGCCGTTAACGCCAAAAATCGCAGACAGTGTGGATTCCGGTGCGCGCGACAGCTCGCCCAGCGTGTAAATCCGCATGCGGCGCAGCCGCTCCTCGGCCGAGCGCCCGATACCGCTCATGGCAGAAACAGGTAACGGTGCCAGAAAACGCTGCTCAGTTCCCGGGCGTACGACCGTAAGCCCAAACGGCTTGTCTCGCTCGCTTGCAATCTTGGCCACCGTTTTGTTGCAACCGACGCCGATGGAGCAGGTCACCCCCAGTGCCGCCACGCGATCGCTGATGCGTCGTACGACGAGCAGTGGGTCCTCGGGCGCAAAGCGGCCCGGCGTGATGTCGATAAAGGCCTCGTCAATGGACACGCGCTCAACGCGTGGTGTCTCGTCGGCAAGAATATTCATTACCTGTGCGCTAACCTCGTGGTAGCGATCGAAATGCCCGTGTGTCCAAATGGCCTGCGGACAGAGGCGGCGTGCCTCGGCCGAGGGCATGGCGGAGTGCACGCCAAAGCGGCGTGCCTCGTATGAGCAGGTGGAGACGACGCCGCGCGATTCGGCGTCTCCGCCTACGATAAGCGGCTTGCCGCGCCACTCGGGATGATCGAGCATCTCCACGCTCGCAAAAAACGCATCGAGATCCATCAGACCCACCGCCGGACCCGTCCAGGGCGGCGGCGTGACGCCCGCAGTATCCTCATAACCGTATGTATGTTCGCATCTTTTCATGGCATGAGTATACCGCGCAGCTCATGTGGGGTGCGTGGATGTGCTTGCAAATCGCGAATTCTTGTCTAAGATATGGATTTGCCTTCGACTACACCGAAGAAGTTGGTCTCACGGACTTCACCTGCCCGCGTCGATGGCGTATTATGTTCAACTGTTTGTTTGTAGTTGCAGCCTAAAGCTGCTTGGTTGGAGGAGTTTCCTTTGGCAGTCAAGATTCGCCTTGCTCGTCACGGCGCTAAGAAGCGTCCGTACTACCGTGTCGTCGTCGCCGATTCCCGCGCCCCGCGTGACGGTCGTATCATCGAGGAGGTTGGCCGCTACAACCCGATGACCACCCCCAAGACCATCAACCTCGATCTCGAGAAGATCGCCGACTGGCAGTCCAAGGGCGCTCAGCTCACCGACGCTGTCGCTGCCCTGGTCAAGGCCGCCAACGAGGGCGAGAAGACCGAGACCGTCGTCAAGAAGTCCAAGAAGCAGCTCGCCAAAGAGGCCGAGGCCGCTAAGGCTGCCGCTGAGGCCGCTGAGGCCGCTGAGGGCGCCGAGGAGTAAATCGTGCCTGAGGTTGACGCTGCACAGCTCGAGGGTGAGGCAATGCTCTCAGATCGCATCGCCGATCTCGTCGAATATCTCGTTGTTCAGATCGTCGACGACCCGGATTCCGTGAGCCTGGAAGTTATCGATGGCGACGATGCCTCAACTATTGAGGTTTCGGTTGCCGAGGATGACGTAGCTAAGGTCATTGGCCGTCGCGGCCGTACCATCAAGGCCATTCGCACGCTCGCCCGTGCACTGGCCGCTCGCCTCGACACTTCCGTCGAGGTAGAGGTTCTGGGCTAGGACCTTGAGGTCCCAGTACAAAAACATCGCCCGTGTGGTTAAGCCGCACGGAAGGAAGGGGGAGGTCCTCGCGCAGCCGCTGCGGGGGCTTCCTTCTGTATTGGAGCCGGGTATGCGCGTCGCCCTGACGCCACCGGCGCTCAAGCGTGACCGCTTTTGCACGGTTACATCCGTTACCGATACGGGCGATGGCGATCTGGTTTCGTTTGAGGGCATTGACGACTTGACGGCCGCCGAGGGCATCACGGGTTGTTTCGTTCTGGCGAACCGTGATGACTTTGAGCTCGATTCACTTGATGCCGCCTATACCGACCTTATGGGTCGCGAGGTGGTTGACGAGCGCTTTGGGTCGCTCGGAACGATCGTTGAGATTATGTCGACGCCCGCCAACGACGTTTGGGTTGTCGAGGGTGATCGGTACGGCGAGGTGCTGATTCCCGTGATCGAGCAAGTTGTGCTCGATCTTCCCGATCGGGGGGCAATATCCGTCCACGTTATGGACGGCTTGATCGATATGGACAAGTAGGGAGGACAACATGCTGATCGAGACCCTTTCGGTCTTTCCCGAGATGTTTGAGCCCGTCATGTCCACATCGATTTTGGGCCGTGCCCGCAAGGCCGGCCTTTTTGATTTTAAGGCGTATAACCTGCGCGACTGGACGCACGATCGCCACCGTACCGTCGATGACGAGCCGTACGGCGGCGGGCAGGGCATGCTCATGAAGGTCGAGCCTATTGCCGAGGCAATCGAGGCCATTAGCTCTGAGGGTCCCAAGCCCACCGTGGTGTTCTTTACGCCCTGCGGTGAGCCTTTTACGCAGCATGTAGCCGAGCGCCTGCTCCAAAGCGAGCGCCTGCTGTTTGTGTGCAGCCGCTACGAGGGTGTCGATGAGCGCGCGTATGCCTATGCCGACGAGCGCCTGTCGATCGGCGACTATGTGCTCACGGGCGGCGAGCTGCCTGCTATGGTCGTTGCTGACGCCGTCGTGCGTCTGATTCCCGGCGCGCTTGGTGACGAGATGAGCAACGTTGACGAATCATTCTCGACCGCCGAGGACGGAGGCCTGCTCGAGTACGCGCAGTACACCCGCCCCGCCGAGTTTAACGGCGAGGGCGTGCCTCCCGTGCTTGTAAGTGGTGACCACGCCAAGGTTGACGCTTGGCGCCGCAAGAACGCCATCGAGCGCACCTGTCGCTGGCGTCCCGACTTAATTGAGACGGCGCGGCTTACGCCTAAGGAACGCGCGTATGCGCAAGAGATTTTGGACGCTTCGTATTCGCAGAGCGAGGAGTGAGAATGGTTCCGTCGCAGCATTCCATGCTAAAGGATGCGTTTGAGTGGGTCGTGGTCGTCGCGATTGCGCTCGTCGCCACCTTCTTGATTCGCTCGTTTGTGGTCGAGCCCTTTGTGGTGCCCACCGGTTCCATGGAGTCCACGATTGAGATTGGCGACCAGATCCTGGCGCAAAAGGTGACGCTTGAGCTCGGCCAGCCTGTCAAACAGGGCGATATTGTGGTGTTCCACAACCCCGATGGCACCTCTGAGCACGATGTGCTCGTCAAGCGGGTCATCGCTACGGCCGGCCAGACGGTCAACCTGCAGGACGGCAAGGTGGTCGTTGACGGCCAAGCGCTCGACGAGGACTATACGACGGGCATGAGCTGGCCACTGTCGGTCCAGGCGCCTGGTGCTCAGGTGAGCTATCCCTACACCGTCCCAGACGGGTGCGTGTGGGTGATGGGCGACAACCGCGAGAACTCAGCCGACTCACGCTACTTTGGCCCGGTCGACCGTTCGGACCTGATCGCCGTGGCGCTCGTGCGTTACTGGCCGCTCAACCGTCTGGGCGCTATCGACTAAAAACCGCTATAGTACAGTACCTAACCGTGTAATCGTTTCGACGAGGGGATATTAGAGGCATGAACGCTTCATCGCTTTCCTTCCAAGACATCATCCTGCGCCTCCAGCAGTACTGGGGCGAGCAGGGCTGCGTCATTATGCAGCCCTATGACTCCGAGGTCGGTGCCGGTACCTTCCATACCGCGACCACGCTGCGCTCGCTCGGTCCCGCCGAGTGGCGCACCTGCTATGCGCAGCCCTGCCGCCGTCCCGCCGACGGCCGCTACGGCGAGAACCCCAACCGCATGCAGCACTACTATCAGTTCCAGGTGCTCATCAAGCCTTCTCCGGTTAATGCTCAGGAGCTTTACCTGGGGTCTCTTGCCGCCATTGGTCTGGACCCCAATGACCATGACGTCCGCTTTGTCGAGGACGACTGGGAGAGCCCGACGCTCGGCGCCTGGGGCCTTGGCTGGGAGGTCTGGCTCAATGGCATGGAGGTCACGCAGTTTACGTACTTCCAGCAGGTGGGCGGCATCGAGGTCGACCCCGTGCCTGTCGAGATCACCTACGGCCTGGAGCGCATCGCCATGTATGCCCAGGGCGTCAACTCCGTCTATGACCTGGTGTGGAGCTATTTGCCCGACGGCACGCCCATGACCTACGGTGACGTGTTCCTGGAGAACGAGCGCGAGTTTAGCGCCTACAATTTTGAGGTCGCTAACGTCGAGATGATGCGTCAGAAGTTTGACGACTACGAGGCCGAGTGCCACTCCTGTCTGGAGCGCAAGCTGCCGCTGCCCGCTTACGACTGCGTCATGAAGTGCAGCCATGCCTTCAACCTGCTCGATGCCCGCGGCGCCCTGTCCGCAGTCGAGCGCGCCAACTACATCCTGCGCGTCCGCGCCGTCGCCAAGGCGTGCTGCGAGGTCTATATGGCCGAGGTCGCCGGAGTTAACGAGAATGCCGACCAGGAAGGCGAGGTGGCGTAAGCCATGGCAGACGCTAAGGATTTCCTGTTTGAGATCGGTACGGAGGAAATGCCCTCCGCACCGCTGAACAATGCCGTCAAGCAGCTTGGCGATATGATCGCCAAAGGCCTCGACGAGGCCGGCCTGGCCCATGGCGAGGTCCGCGTGATCTCGAGCCCGCGTCGTCTGGCTGCGCTCGTGGCCAACGTCGCCACCGCGACCGATGAGGTCCACGAGGTCAAGCGCGGCCCTGCGGCAAACATTGCCTTCGATGCCGACGGCAACGCCACCAAGGCCGCTCAGGGCTTCGCCCGCAAGTGCGGTGTGGCTGCCGAGGACCTGATCCGTCGTGAGGATACCGACGGCCGCGAGTACGTGTTCGCCGAGAAGAACATTCCCTCCGCGCCGGCTACCCCTATTCTGACGGCCCTGTGCGAGAAGACGATCGCAGGCCTGCAGTGGCCCAACTACCGCAGTCAGCGCTGGGGCCACGAGCACGCTACGTTTGTGCGTCCGGTCCGTTGGATCTGCTGCCTTCTGGGCGAGGACGTTGTGCCCGTGACGTTTGCCGATGTGACGAGCGGCAATACCACGCGCGGACATCGCGTGCTGGGCGCCGGTGACCATGTTGTCGCCAGCCCCGCCGTCTACGAGCAGGTGCTCGAGGACGCCGGCGTGCTCTCTGCCGAGCGTCGTCGTGAGGCCATCCTTGCCGGTATTGCCGAGGTCGAGGCCGCTCGCCCTGGCTGCCATGTCGATACGCCCAAGAAGGTCTTCGAGGAGGTCATTAACCTCTGCGAGTGGCCGACGGTGCTCGTCGGTACCTTCGACGAGGAGTTCCTCAAGGTCCCGCACGAGATCATCTGCGAGTCCATGCTCACCAACCAGCGCTACTTCCCGATCTATGACGGCGAGGGCAAGCTCACGCGTGAGTTCGTGGTCGTCTCCAACAGCAAGCCCGAGAATGCCGAGCGTGTGATCGACGGCAACGAGCGCGTCGTGCGCGCCCGTCTGGACGATGCCAAGTTCTTCTACGAGGAGGACCTGAAGATCTCCCTCGACGAGTTCCGTGAGCGTCTGGCCAAGGTTGCCTTCCAGGAGAAGCTCGGCAGCGTGCTCGCCAAGTCCGAGCGCATTGAGCAGCTCGCGCTCGCTATTGCCCGCGAGGCCCATCTGGGCGCCCACCTCGCTGCCGATGCCGCTCGCGCCGCGCACCTGTGCAAGGCCGACCTGGTTTCCAACGCCGTCGTCGAGTTTACGAGCCAGCAGGGCGTGATGGGTGGCTATTACGCAACTGCGATGGGGGAGAACGACGAGGTCGCCCACGCCATTCGCGATCACTATCGTCCCCGCTTTGCCGGCGATGAGCTGCCCGAGGGCACCGCTGGCTGCATCGTGGCCTGTGCCGACAAGCTCGATACCATTGCCGGTATCTTTGCCATCGGTGAGCCCCCGACCGGCTCTTCCGACCCGTACGCGCTGCGTCGCGCCGCTATCGGCATTATCAACATCCTGCGCGATCGTCTGCCGATCGACCCCACGACGCTCATCGACTTTGCCCTTGAGCTCTATAGCGAGCAGGGCATCGAGTTCGACGCCGCCGAGGTCGCCCAGCAGGTCCGTGACTTCTTCCACGGCCGTCTGGTGAGCATGGCCCGCGACGAGAAGATTCCGGCGGATACCGTCGCCGCCGTCTCCGCGGTGCACATCATCGCTCCGTCCGTCTTCTTCGCCCGCTGCGCCGCGCTCGACGAGGCTCGTAAGAACGATGCCGAGACCTTCGACAACCTGGCTACTGCCTATGCCCGCGCCGCGCACATCTCCAAGCCCGAGCTGGGTATGGAGTACGATCGCAGCCTGATGGGTGAGGCCGAGCTCGCGCTCGCCGATGCCTCCGAGGCTGCTCAGATCGCTGTCGATGGCGCCCTTGCTGCCGAGGATTACCCGGCCGCATTTGCCGCCCTTGCCGCCCTGCGTGCCCCCATCGACCGCTTCTTCGACGAGGTTATGGTCATGGACAAGGACGAGCAGCTCCGCGATAATCGCCTTAAGCTGCTCAACCGCTTCGAGGCCGTTTTCTCTGGCATCGCCAACATCGGTGAGCTTGCCCGCAAAAAGTAAGCCAGCCTGCGCATAAGCGCAAAAGGAGCCCCGCATGGATTGCCCGGTCACCGCTCGTCCCACCGTTATCGTTATCTCCGACTCGCTCGGTGATACCGCTTGTGAGGTGGTGCTTGCGGCGTCCGGGCAATTTGATGAAGGGGCTTTTCGTCTCTTGCGCTTGCCCAAAGTGAACTCGGTGGAGCAGGTCAAGTCCTTTGTGGGCCCGCGCGTCGATGCGGACCATCGTGATATCGCCGTGTTCCACACTATCGTCGATCCGGCGCTTCGCGCCCGCGTGCTCGATTACCTGGGTATGCTGCATATTCGCTCTGTCGACCTGATCGGTCCGACCCTTGCCGTGCTCTCGTCGCTCATCGGTGTGCCGCCCAAGGGCGTTGCGGGCGTTATTCACAAAACGGATGACCGCTATTTCCACCGCATTGAGGCTATGGAGTATTTCGTTGAGCACGATGACGGGCGCGGTTGCGACGACCTTTCGGGGGCCGATATCGTGCTGCTGGGCGTGTCGCGTACGTCCAAAACGCCGCTGTCGATGTATTTGGCCTATCAGGGTTACAAGGTCGCAAACGTTCCGCTGGCGCACGGCATGGAGCCGCCGAAGTCGATTTACGAGGTCGACCCGATGCGCCTGTTCGGCCTGATTTCGACCGTTGACGTAATTTCTGAGATTCGCGACAGCCGCTTGGGCGATGACTACGCCCGCGCCGTCGCCGGTTCCTATGCCGAGCCCGAGAGTGTGCGCAGCGAGCTTGAGGAAGCCCGTGCCCTCATGAAGCGCCTAGGCTGCTTTGTGGTGCGTACCGACGGTAAGGCGATTGAGGAGAGTGCATCCGAGATCATCGGTCATTTGGAGGAAATCCAAGAAGCTCGAGCCCGTCGTGCCGCTCGCCGAGCCCAACAAAAGTAGCTAATTTGGGACGGGGCTTTTTTAGCTACCCCGGCTGAGGCCGCGAGCTTTTTGGCCGATTGCCGACGGGGTAGCTAAAAAAGCCCCGTCCCAAATTAGCTACTTATGGTAAAGCGATTTAGCAAAGTTCTTTCAGTTAACCTGCAAGTCTCCTACACTGGTATCTTCATAAGGTAACCACCTTTATCTACCGTTTACCGTCAGTTTTACCACGTTTACCAAACCTCGCACCCTCTACGCAAGCACTTCCAATACCCGCCGTATAGTACCCTCACGGCCCGCATCCGGCGGGTCGATTCGTTACCACGGTCGTGCGCGACAGCGCATGGAAGGGGAGTATCGTGAGCGATTGCAAGAGGGTTTACCGTTTTGGAACCGACGCCCAGGGCACCTGTGTCACTGAGGGCGACAAGTCCATGAATTTCGTGCTTGGCGGCAAGGGTGCAAATCTTGCCGAGATGAGCCGCATCGGCCTGCCGGTTCCCGGTGGCTTTACCATTACCTGCCAAACCTGTGTCGAGTACTCCGGCGCCGGCAACGTGTGGCCCGAAGGCGCACTCGATGAGATCGTTGCCGCCGAGGCCGATCTCGAGGCCCGCTGCGGCAAGAAGCTTGGTGACGCATCCGACCCGCTGCTCGTGTCGGTTCGCTCGGGTGCTCCGTTCTCCATGCCCGGCATGATGGACACGGTCCTCAACTTGGGCCTTAACGACGACTCCGTTCTGGGCCTCATTACCCAGACGCAAAACCCGCGTTTTGCCTGGGATAGCTACCGCCGCTTTATCCAGATGTTCTCCAACGTCGTTATGGGTGTCGATGCCGACTTGTTTGAGAACGCCCTGACCCAGGCTCGCTTGGTCGCCGGCGTTCGCGTCGATTCCGAGCTTTCGGCCGAGGACCTGCAGGAGCTCGTCGAGACCTTCAAGGGCATCTTCTCCGAGAACGTCGAGGCTGCCCTGTATCCCGAGCTCGAGGTTGTCGACGGCAAGCCCGTCTTCCCGCACGATCCGGAGCTCCAGCTACGCCTTGCCATCCAGGCCGTCTTTGGCAGCTGGATGAACGAGCGCGCCTGCATCTACCGCAAACAGCATGGCATTTCCGACGAGCTCGGTACCGCCGTCAACGTCCAGGCCATGGCTTTTGGCAACAAAGGCGAGACCTCTGCGACCGGCGTCGCCTTTACGCGCAATCCGGCCGATGGCACCAAGGAGTTCTACGGTGACTTTTTGGTTAACGCCCAGGGTGAGGACGTCGTCGCCGGCATCCGCAACACTGAGCCCATCGCCGACCTCAAGACCACCCCGGGTCTCGAGTCTGCTGGTGAGGAGCTCGAGCGCGTTTTCCTGACGCTCGAGGATCATTACCGCGATATGTGCGATATCGAATTCACCATCGAGCAGGGTAAACTTTGGATGCTTCAGACCCGCGTGGGCAAGCGCACCGCTACCGCCGCGCTGCGCATCGCTATCGAGATGGTCGAGGAGGGTCTCATCACCCGCGAGGAGGCCGTGAGTCGCATCGATCCGGCGCAGCTCGACCAGCTTCTGCATCCGCAGTTCGACTCCTCCAAGAAGTACGAGGCCCTGGCCTGCGGCCTTAACGCCAGCCCCGGCGCCGCCGTAGGCGAGGTCGTGTTCTCGAGCGACGATGCCGTCGCGCGCGCCAACGAGGGCCACAAGGTCATTCTGGTTCGCTGGGAGACCAACCCCGACGACTTGAAGGGCATGGTCGCTGCCGAGGGCATCCTTACCAGCCACGGCGGCAAGACGAGCCATGCCGCCGTTATCGCCCGCGGTATGGGTACGCCCTGTGTCTGCGGCGTTGAGCGCTTCCATATTGACGCCGCCGAGAAGGTCGTGCGCATCGAGGGCAGCGATCGCGTGCTGCACGAGGGCGACATCATCTCCATCGACGGCACCCAGGGCATTGTCGTCGACGGCGCCGTCGATCTGGTCTCCGCCGAGCTCACCGGCGATCTGGACACCATTCTGTCCTGGGCAGACGAGATTCGCCTGGACGAGACCGACGGTCACGCCAACCACGTGCGCGTCAACGCCGACAACCCCGAGGATGCCGCGCTCGCACTCGAGTTTGGCGCCGAGGCCATCGGCCTGTGCCGCACCGAGCACATGTTCCTGGGCGACCGCAAGAACATCATCCAGAGCTTTATCCTGTCCGACGACGAGGCCGTGAAGCAGCAGGCCCTGGCCGACCTGCTCAAGGTTCAGACCGAGGACTTTCTGGCGATGTTTAAGACCATGTCCGGTCGCGATGTGGTCGTTCGCCTGCTCGATCCGCCGCTGCATGAGTTCCTGGATAATCCTCGCGAGCTCGAGGTGGCCATCACCAAGAAGGAAGCCGCCGGCGCCAGCGAGGAAGAGCTTGCCACCCTGCGTGCCCGCCTGCGTCGAATCGACGGCATGGTTGAGTCCAACCCGATGCTCGGCTTGCGCGGTGTGCGCCTGTCCGTTGTCTTTGGCGATCTGCCGCTCATGCAGGTTCGCGCCGTCGCCACGGCTGCTGCCCGCCTTATCAAGGAGGGCGTCGACCCGCGCCCCGAGATCATGGTCCCGCTCGTTTCCATCACAGCCGAGCATGTCCAGACCCGCGAGGTCATCGAGCGCGTGATCGCCGAGGTATCCGCCGAGGAGGGCGTCGAGCTCAATATTCCCGTGGGCACGATGCTCGAGCTGCCGCGCGCCTGCATGGTCGCCGACGAGATCGCCCACCATGCCGACTTCTTCTGCTTTGGCACTAACGACCTCACCCAGACAACCTTCGGCTTCTCGCGCGACGACGCCGAGGCCAAGTTCATCCCGCTGTACATGCACAAGAAGATCTTGAAGGATAATCCCTTCGAGACCATCGACGCGGCGGTGCTCGAGCTGGTGCGTATGGCAGTCGAGAAGGGTCGCGCCGCCAACCCCGATATGCACTTTGGCGTGTGCGGCGAGCACGGTGGCGACCCCAAGTCCATCAAGGGCCTGTTCAACGTGGCCGATGTGGACTACGTGTCCTGCTCGCCCTATCGCGTACCCCTCGCACGACTGGCTGCCGCTCAGGCCAAGCTCGAGGCCAAGCGTTCCGCTTAACTGAGTCGCGTTCCATTTGCGCCTCTTACGCCCCCCTTCGCGCCGCCGCGCCCCCTATGGACGCGGCGGCGTTTTATATTGATTCTATTGGTTCAATACATTGGCAACTGACGGGAGGACTGCGATGAAAAACCTCACCAGGTATTTGCAACGAGCGCGTCGGGGAGCACAGATGACCCTGTGCTGGGTGGTCGTTGCGGTCACGGCGCTTTGCGGGATGCCGACGGCCGGTTTTGCCCTTCAGGATGAATCGCGCGACGAGCTCTATGGTGACGTGGTCAACCCGCTCACCATTACGGTCAACGATCGCGACTGCACGTTTGTAGATATCGATGACGGCAAGCTCGAGGGCCGTACCTCGATGTACGACAACGTCTCGTTCTACACGGCCGCCGTCAAAAAGGTGCTGCCCAACTGGGCATCGCTTGCCTATAACATCCTTGGCTATGGTGGAGGCGACGACTCCGGGGACTTTTTGTACTGGGACCACGCCGGCAAGGGCTTTGAGAAGGACTTCGGTAAGGGTCACTACATCTATCTGTATGATGCGCTTTCGGGCGGCAACGGTGAGCATTCCGACGGCGCCGACAAATCGAAACAGAGTGGTCTGACATCGGCAAAAAGCCTCAAAGCTGTCTACGATCGCTTGACCGACGATATCGCCGGCTGTATCGGTCACAAGCTGGAGGGCTCCGATTTCCGTGAAAACGTGCCGCTCGACGGACTGTCGAAAGACACGACTGAGCAGGACGTCATCTATGCCACCATTGCTTGTGTCGACAAGCTCGGCGGCACCTATCAGTATGATTTCAATGGCTTTGGCATCGCGTTCTATAACTTTAGAGTTCAGCAGCTCAACAGCATGAACAAGCTTAACTGCGCGCCCGAGGACGCGCCGGGCTATTCCTTTGTCGATTCTAAGACTGAGCAGGAGCTCGTTACCTCGGCTCTTAACGTCGGCTATGAGGACGCCTCGCAGAGCATCACACTCGCCCGCGGTACCGAGGAGACGGTCGGCACGAGCACTTCTGAATCCGCATCGTATTCCAAAGGCGGCTCGTGGGGCGCATCGGTGAGCCTCAAGGAGTCGCTGGGCGTGCCCGGAACAGCGAGCGAGGAGATCGAGACCTCGTTTTCGGCCGAAGCCACGATGTCCCAGTTGTGGGAGGCGAGCAAGACCGAGGAACAGTCGATCACCACAACGGACAATCAGTCGGTCACCGTCGATATGACGATCCCTGCGCACACGCAGGTCAATAGCAAGCAGACGAGTTCTACTACGACGCTGTCCGAGGACTATGACCAGCCGGTGGGCGTGACGTTCGACGTGATTATCTTTAACATGAACGGCGAGTGCTACGACGACAACGCCGCCGTGCAGGAGTTCCATACCGCCGGTTATGACCAGCGCTCGTTCTACACCACCTTTGGCGATCAGTCGACCGACGCCGTGCAGAACCTGTTCCTGCGCTCAATCGCCCATCGTGGCGACGACGGCTACGATACCACCGCCGGAAACGTTACGAGCTGGTCGCATCGCACCAACAACCACATGGTGCGCGCCATCGATTGGAATTCTGTCCTGGCCGATCGCGAGGTGCCATCGCGCAACGGCGGCGCCCCGCGCACGTGCAATGTGCTCAACGACATGGCAGCCACCTACCCCATGTCCATTACGGGTTCCAATCTGTCGTTTGAGTCGGTGACGGTCGATACCCAGTTGGGCACGCCGCAGCCCATTAAGCCCATTTCCAAGATTCTCGTATCGCTGCAGACCGATAAGACCCGAAGGCTTACGGTGGGAGACGAAGACCCCATCTCTTCCTATCGCGTGCGTGCAAGGGACGAGGACGATGTTGACTATTACGGCTTTGTGAAGTCGTCGGGCGACTGGCGCGTGGTCGATAAAAACGGCAAGAAATGCAAGTCCGACGTCATCGAGATCCAGACCGACCCTGTCACCCACGAGCAAGTCGTGGTGGGTAAAAAGGCCGGCACCGCCTACGTAAAGTACTTTATCCCCGAGGACACCTATGTGGACGTGAACGGGCATGTTTCGACCAATGACGAGATCGACGCCGCGGCCTACAAATATAAGGTAAGCGACGTGGCGCCCGAGTCGTTTAACGGCAGCATCAAACTCGAGGGCTCGGCACAGACCGTCGTCGGAGTCGAGGAGAATCTCAACGGTATCGACGGCCTAACGGCTACGGTCTATGACACGACGGGCAAGGAAGTCGATAGGGTCTGCAGCTGGGAGGCCCAGGAGCTCGAGAGCAAGGGCATTTCGGTCGCGACGGACGGCACGATGACCATCTCGCAACCGGGCACCTTCCATGTTCGCGCCTTTATTGACGGCGTGTATTCCGATTGGGCCGAGGTCATCGCCGCACCCGCACCGGTCGACCCGATGACGACCGTGGTCGAGACACCGGTGAGCGTTACGTCCGTTTCTTCGGGGGATTCTTCGGCAACGACGGATAGCGCGGCTCCTGCCCAGGGAGAGCAGGCGGCTTCCGATGCGAACGCGGCCGAGCCTGCTCCGGCGAGCGACGATGCCACTGCAGTGACTGACGACACCGCGCCCGCTGCCGCAAAAGATGCCTCGCCGATTCCTACGGGCCTCGTTACCGTTTTGACCGATATCTGCCGCTACGGCATCGATCACGGCCTCATCGGCACATCAAACAAGGAAGAAATGACCAAGCAGGACTTCGACATCTTAGGCATCCTATACCTGATGGCAGACAGCCAGGACCTGGTGCCCCAAGACGCCGAGGACGCGATGAACGAATGGGCTCATGACAACTATAATGACGAAGAGCTTGCCACCTGGAAGCAGCATGCGCTTTCGGTGCTGCTCGAATACGGTTATATCGCGCCCGGAACGACCGTGACGACGCCGACGACTGATGCTGCGGACGGCGCATAAGTGCAGAAAGAGTGCGTGTTTTTGTCTTTTTGCGCACGGGCAAAATAGTTCTTGCAGCCAAGGTCGTGGCGTGTATACTCGAATACGTTTGTTCAACTACGTGCCGGCCAAGGTGGTACGGCACCTCTAGAAGAGTAAGGAATTGCACATGGATTACATCCGCGCAATCGAGCGTCAGCAGATCCGCGAGGACATCCCGCAGGTCCGCGTTGCCGACAACGTCAAGGTTCACTACCGCATTAAGGAAGGCGACCGCGAGCGCATCCAGGTTTTCCAGGGTGACGTCATCCGCATGGCCGGCGCCGGTGCCCGTGAGACCTTCACCGTCCGCAAGATTTCCTTCGGTGTCGGTGTTGAGCGTACCTTCCCGCTTCACAGCCCCAAGATCGCCAAGCTCGAGGTCGTCCGTCATGGTCGCGTCCGTCGCGCCAAGCTGTACTACCTCCGCGACAAGGTGGGCAAGGCTGCTCGCATCCCCGAGAAGCGCTAAGAAGATCGCAGCGTCTGTCCACTCGTTTGGACACAAGGGTCACCTTCGGGTGGCCCTTCTTTTTATCTGATTTCCATGCAAGGAGGGCCTGGTATGGCCAATATGACGAGCTCGATTTCGGCATCGCAGGTTGCCGGCGAGCTGGCGAGTGCCACGTTCGAGGAGATTCCCGCCCTCGTGGAGCACTATCGCGAGGATCCGCGCCAGCAGGTGATCAAGGCTTGCGAACGCGCACTTAAGCGCCATGCCAAGGAACTTTCCGAGCGCGAGCGCGTCAACGGCATGTACGAGCTGATGCATGAGCTCGGCGGCGATGGCGTGGTCGTTGGTGTTGACGAGGTGGGGCGCGGCTCTGTCGCCGGCCCGTTGACGGTCTGCGCCGTCTGCCTTCCCATGGAGCCGCGCGTTTGGGGCATTAACGATTCCAAAAAGCTCACGCCTGCCCGTCGTGAGCTGCTCTCGGTGCAGATTGCCGAGGTGGCTACGGCCATTGGTTTTTGCCATATCGCTCCTGCGGATATCGATGAGATGGGCATGGCCCGCGCCATCCGCACTGCCGTCGCGGGCGCGGTGGCCGATACGGGGCTCGAGCCCGATTGCGTGCTTATGGACGGCAACCCTTTGGGCGCCGTCCCTAACGAGCGCGATGTGGTCAAGGGAGATGCCAAAATCGCCTGCATCGCCGCTGCTTCCATTATGGCCAAGGTCACGCGTGACGAGATGATGGTCGAGTACGACGCCGAGTATCCCGAATATCATCTTGCTGAGTCAAAGGGCTATGCGAGCCCCGAGCACATTGAGGCTATTCGTAAACATGGCCTTTCTCCGTTGCATCGTGTGAGCTTCTGCGGAAATTTTTTGCAGACGGAGCGTCTTTTTTAAGGCAAATATGGAGACAGGGACTTCTGGGATTTTATAAACCAGCTGGTGGGGACCGCATGCAACGCAATTGTTGCATGCGGTCCCTTTTTTGTTTGTTTTTGGTTGGACTTTGGTTTTCTTTTGGTACTTACCCGCAAGAAAGGCGGCCCCATGATCGGGTCAATATCGTGCGCGGGAAAGGAGACCCCATGTGCGCCGCAAGTGCAAAGAGCAAGACGCAACAGCTCAAAGAGCTTTGGGAGAGCGGGGAGATTGATTGCGCGTCGATTACGCCTGGGTTCATTAAGGGCCTCAGTCCTCGAGAACTGGGCATGCTGGGCGAGCTTATTGCAATCGATTACTTTCGCGAGCGCGGTTATGCCCTCTTGGAACAGGGCTACCGGTGTCCCGAGGGCGAGGCCGATCTGGTACTGCTTGATGAACTTGATGATGTCGTGGTGATGGCTGAGATCAAGACAAGGCGCGTCGCCCTAGATTGCAACACGCGGGTCTTTCCCGAGGAGGCGGTGGACGCCCAGAAGCAGCGTCGCTACCGCCGTATCGCGAGTTGTTACCTTATGGATCACTATCCCCTTAAGGCGATTCGCTTCGACGCGGTGGGCGTTACTATCCGCGGCGGTCATATTGCGGAGATTGAGCATCAATACAACGCATTCGATTGGCAGGTATCGTGATGGCGTTTGACACCTTTGCCGTCCACGCTGCATGCATTCGTGGCGTCGAGGCGATTCCCGTCACGGTCGAGGTCTCGCTTGCCGGCGGTATTCCGGGTATCCAAATGCTTGGCATTCCAAGTATGGAGGTGATGGAGTCGCGTGGCCGCATACGCTGCGCAATGCGCTCGGCGGGATTTGAGATTCCACGAGCGGGCATTACCGTCAACTTGGCTCCGGGCGACATCCGTAAAACGGGCAGTGGTTTTGACCTGCCGATTGCCATCGCGGTACTGGCGGCCGATGGGCAGATTCCCCGCGACCATCTAGACCATTGCCTTATTGCCGGTGAGCTCGGGCTGGATGGTAGCGTGCTGCCCGTAAAAGGCGAGGTTGCGTTTCAGTTGTTGGCGCGTGATATGGGCCTGTCCTTTATCGCAGGAAGGTCGGATCAACATGTACCGCTTGCCGGTGTGGACTGTGGCTTTATCGACCATCTGTCTCAGCTCGCCCGCGGTATGGGCGAGGCGGCTCGGCATTATCTGGATTCCGAGGGTGTCGAGGCGTCGTTTGAGCCAGAACTTGATTATGCCGATGTGCTGGGGCAGGAGGTTGCCAAGCGCGGCATTGCGCTCGCGGCGGCGGGGGAGCTCGGCCTGCTTATGATTGGCTCGCCGGGTTCGGGCAAGACCATGCTCGCACGCCGCATGACGGGTATCTTGCCCGAGCTTTCTCTCGAGGATCAGCAAGAGGCGCTGTGCATCCATTCGGTCTTGGGCGAGAACATCGATGGTTTGCTGGCGGGACACCGGCCGTTCCGTAGCCCCCACCACAGCATTTCGACTGCGGGCCTTATTGGCGGCGGACGGCCGGTGCACCCGGGCGAGATTAGCCTAGCGCACGGCGGCGTGCTCTTTTTAGACGAGCTTGCCGAGTTTCCCAACAGCGTGCTGCAGACACTCCGTCAGCCCATAGAGCGCGGCTACGTCAAGATCGTACGCGTCGATGGGGCTTTCACGTTTCCCTCGCGGTTCCAGCTGCTTGCCGCGAGCAATCCCTGTCCCTGCGGCTTTTTGGGCGATCGCGAGGTACCGTGCCGCTGCTCGGCTTCGATGGTTGAGCGCTATCGGTCTAAGCTACGTGGTCCCTTGGCCGATCGTATTGACCTTATGATTGACGTGACCCGACCCGACCCGCAGGTAATTATCGAGGGCGCCGAGGGTATGTCGTCAGCTGAACTACGTGACTATGTTGTGCGGGGTCGGGCATTTCGCGCCTGGCGCGAGTCCCGTATGGACGATGCAGATGCCGAGGCCGAGGATGATGAGTCACGTTCCATCGACGGCGTCGTGTCGACCTTTGCGCTCGATGGGGCAGCGGAAAAGTGCGTGCTCGGCCTGTCGAGGCGCACGCATCTTACCGGTCGCGGCATCGTGCGCTTGGTGCGTATCGCGCGCACGATCGCCGATGTTGCCGAAAGTGAGCGGGTAACCCAAGACCACGTGCTCGAGGCGGCGATGTACCAGGGGAGGAGGGACCAGTAATGCCCGAGGAGACTTTTGAGCTGCATCCCGGTGATGCGTTGTATCCAGCTACCGTTTTGGAGCTCTCCGATGTACCCCAGACGCTTTATGTGCGTGGCGACCCCGCCGCACTGTCGACGCCCGCGCTCTCCATCATCGGCGCTCGCAAGGCCTCGCCGTACGGCCTTGCCGTGGCAGAGCTGGCCGCGAAAGTTGCGGTCGAGGCGGGGGTGACGGTGGTCTCGGGCGGTGCGGTCGGCTGCGACCAGGCCTCGGGTTGGGCCGCGGTCAACGCTGGTGGCAGGCACGTCGTGGTGTTGGGTACGGGCGCCGACGTGGTTTACCCGCGTTCGAGTGCAGGGCTCATCGCGCGCACGATCGATACGGGCGGCGCGGTCGTGTCAATCTCGCCTTGGGGTATGGGGCCCCGCAAATTTGCCTTTCCGCGGCGTAACCGGGTGATTGCCGCGCTTTCGCAGGCGCTCTTCGTGTCGGAGGCCGGCATGCCCTCGGGCACGTTCTCGACAGCGGAGGCCGCCATGGACCTGGGGCGCGAACTGCTCGCGGTACCGGGCTCCATTTTGTCACCAGAGTCGCGTGGGACCAACTACCTCATCGCCAACGGTGCCTGCTGCATTGTTGACGAGGAGTCTATTGAGATGGCCATCTCGCGAATTTACGGCACCCTGCGCTATTCGCGTCCCGATGCGCCCGGTATCGCCGATCTGGACCCCACGCAGCAGGCCGTGATGCACGCGCTCATTGCCTCGCCGCTCAAGGTCGATGACATTGCCGCGCTCGTCTCCCTCGATGCCGTCGGCGTGCTCAAACTCCTGGGCTCACTCGGGCTCGAGGGACTCATAGAGCGCATGATGGATGGAAGGTATGCGCCCTCAAAGTTTGCGCTTCACGCTCAGACGCCCTTCGGTCACAATGGAAAGCGTGTCAATTAGAAAGGTGTTTGCAGATGCTGTTTGATCAAGTGACGGTTATCGGTGGCGGTCTGGCGGGATCGGAATGCGCGATTCAGCTGGCAGATCGCGGGTTTGCCGTAAAGCTGTGCGAGATGCGGCCGCTGGTGACCTCTCCTGCCCACCATACCAATCACTTGGCGGAGCTCGTCTGCTCCAATTCGTTTAAGTCGACCCGACCCGATTCCGCCGCCGGCCTGTTGAAGGCCGAACTCGAGCGTATGGGTTCGGTGCTGCTCGACTGCGCTCATCGCGCTGCCGTTCCCGCTGGTGGCGCCTTGGCGGTCGACCGTGTTAAATTCTCCGAGCTCGTCGAGGCCGAGGTTGCCGCCCGTCCCAATATCGAGGTCGTTCACGGCGAGGTCACCCAGATTCCCGAGGGCCATGTGGTTATCGCCGCGGGTCCCTTGTGCTCGCCGGCGTTGAGCGGGGAGGTCATGAAGCTCGTCGGTGGTGATTCCCTAGCGTTCTTTGACGCCGCGGCCCCGATTGTCGATGCCTCGACGCTCGATATGGATGTGCTGTTCTCGCAGTCGCGCTACGAGGAGCAGGGGAGCGGCGACTATCTCAATGCCCCGCTCAACAAGGAGGAGTACGAGGCCTTTATCGAGGCGCTTACCACGGCCGATCGCGTGGTGCTCAAGGACTTTGAGGGCGGGGACCTCTTCCAGGCCTGTCAGCCAGCCGAGGAGGTTGCGCGCACGGGCAAGGATGCCATCCGCTTTGGCGCTATGAAGCCCGTCGGGCTCACCGACCCGCGCACCGGTCGCCGTCCCTGGGCGGCGATTCAGCTGCGCGCCGAGAACAAGGAGAAGACCGCCTATAACCTGGTTGGTTTTCAGACCAACCTGACCTTCGGCGAGCAGAAGCGCGTTTTTCATATGGTTCCCGGTCTGGAGAATGCCGAGTTTTTCCGCTATGGTGTCATGCATCGCAATACCTTTGTCGATGCTCCCCATGTGCTCGATGGGACCTTCGCCGTGCCCGGCACGGGCGTGCGCCTTGCCGGACAGATTACCGGTACGGAGGGTTACATGGAAGCGGTCGCGACGGGTCTCCTCGCTGCGCTCAATACCTATGCCGAGGCTATCGAGGTTGCTCCTGTCGAGCTGCCGCGCGTGGGCGCTCTCGGCGCGCTCGTGGGCTATGCGACCGATCCTGCTACGGTCGGATATCAGCCCATGCATGTTAATTTTGGCCTGGTGCCTCCCCTCGAGGACGGTAAACGCCGCAGCAAACGTGATCGCTATCAGGCCTATGCGGATCGCGCCCTTAAGGCCCTGGATTCCTATCTGGAATCGCGCTCCGACCTGTTTGGGGGCGACCGGCCATAGCCTTTGACCTGTACGGTGCCGTCGACTCGTTCATAGCCTATATTGCACGCGTCGAGGGGCTTTCTTCTAACACTGTTATCGCTTACGGCTCTCGTCTGGAGCGTTTTGCCGCTTGGTGCGAGCGTGGGGATATCGATGCACGCACGGCGGACGTACGTACCGTTCGTATGTATCTGGCGGAGCTGTCGCGCGAGCAGGTGGCGCCCAGGACGATTGCGGCGCACCTGTCTGCCATTCGTTCGTTCTATCGATGGATGGCTGCCGAGGGTCTTATCGATGGAGACGCTGTGTCTGCGATTGCCTCGCCCAAGCTTCCACGCGATTTGCCCGGAGTGCTGACCACCCAGCAGGTTAAGGCACTGCTTGCAGCGCCAGACGTTTCAACGCCTGCGGGACTGCGCGATGCGGCGATGCTCGAATTGCTCTATGCATCGGGGGCTCGCATCTCCGAGCTTGCGGCACTCAATGTTGAGTCCATTGCTTGGTCCGAGCGAACGCTGCGGCTTTGGGGTAAGGGGAGCAAGGAGCGCATCGTGCCCCTGTATCGGCGTGCTCTCGATGTGACCCGCCGCTATATTGAGGAAGGAAGACCGGAGCTTCTTGCTCGGGCAAAGCGTGGCGACGGTACGAACGGTGTGCATCCGCTGTTTATCTCGGCACGCGGCAACCGTATGAGCGCCGCCATGCTTAGGCGACGGTTTCATATGTTGGCGACGCTTGCGGGTATCCCTTCCGATATCGCCCCGCATGCGATGCGCCATACTTTTGCGACCGATTTGCTCGAGGGCGGAGCGGACTTGCGCTCTGTCCAGGAGTTGCTGGGGCATGCAAGCTTGTCCACCACGCAGATTTATACGCATCTCACGCCCGATCGGCTCAAACGCGCCGTTACCCAAGCTCTTCCGCGCGGCGAATAAGGCAGGAGATGGGTTCTATCCAATCGATCGCGCTTCCGTGTGTGTGGTTTTGATTTCGGGTTGGCAGAAAGATGTAATCCTGCTATCATTCACCGGGTTGCTTCACGGCAACAGGTTTTTATCACGCACGCGCGGCTACTTCATACCGTGGTGCCCGGGCTTTGGTAGCACATGTCCGGGTTGGTTTTGGAGGATGACCCCGCGCGGAGGCAAACCACAGGAGGTTTAACATGGCTACCAAGATTAATATCCGCACCCTGCTCGAGGCCGGCTGCCACTTCGGTCACCAGACCCGTCGCTGGAACCCCAAGATGAAGCCGTTCATCTTCGGTGAGCGCAACGGCATCTACATCCTCGACCTCAAGCAGACCATTCTTGACGCCGACCAGGCTTACACCTTCGTCAAGAACGTTGCCAAGGGTGGCAACGTGCTGTTCGTCGGCACCAAGAAGCAGGCTCAGGAGGCCGTCAAGAACGCCGCTGAGCGCGCCAACATGCCTTACATCAACCAGCGTTGGCTCGGCGGCATGCTGACCAACTTCGTCACCATCCGCTCCCGCATCAACCGCATGGAGGAGCTCGAGGCCATGGTCGAGGACGGCCGCATGGCTGTTCTTCCCAAGAAGGAACAGGCTGTTCTGGGTAAGGAGCTCGCTAAGCTCCAGACCAACCTCGGTGGCGCCCGCGACATGAAGGGTCTGCCCCAGGCGCTCTTCGTCATCGACACTAAGCGCGAGGAGAACGCCATCAAGGAGGCCCAGCGCCTGAACATCCCCGTCGTCGCTCTGATCGATACCAACTCCGATCCCGACGAGGTCGAGTACGGCATCCCCTGCAACGATGACGCCATCTCTGCTGTCACCCTTATGTGCGAGCTCATGGCCGACGCTTGCCTCGCTGGCTCCGGCAAGGAGCAGGTCTCCGAGGCCGAGATGGCCGCCGAGCCCAAGGCCGAGTAAATCAGTCCTAATTAAGTCTTTTTCATCTCTTTGAAAGGAACCACAATGGCCCAGATTACCGCCGCTATGGTCAAGCAGCTCCGCGAGATGACCGACTCCCCGATGATGGAGTGCAAGAAGGCTCTCGTCGAGGCTGACGGTGACATGGACGCCGCTGTTGACGTTCTGCGCAAGAACGGCCTCGCTAAGGCTGCCAAGAAGGCTGGCCGCGAGACCAACGAGGGCGCTATCGCCGCGTTCGTCTCCGAGGATGGCAAGACCGGCGCTCTGCTCGAGCTCTCCTGCGAGACCGACTTCGTCGGCTCCAACGCCAAGTTCACCGGCTTTGCTTCCAAGGTCGCCGAGGTTGTCGCCACCACCGAGCCGGCCGATGTCGACGCTCTGCTCGAGAAGCCGATGGGCGAGGAGACCGTTTCCTCCGAGCTCACCGAGATGATTCACATCATGGGCGAGAACATGAAGATCTCTCGCTTCGCCGCCCGCAAGGTCGAGAACGGCGCTCTCGCTTCTTACATCCACATGGGTGGTAAGATCGGCGTCCTCGTCGAGTTTGCTTTCGAGAAGGCTGAGACCGCTCAGGCTGAGTCCTTCAAGACCTTTGCCCACGACGTTGCTCTTCAGGTTGCCGCTGTCGCTCCGATCTGCGCTACCCGCGATCAGGTTCCGGCCGAGACCGTCGAGCATGAGAAGCAGATTTACATGGCTCAGGCTGCCGAGTCCGGCAAGCCCGAGGCCATCCAGGAGAAGATGGCTGTTGGCCGTCTGGAGAAGTTCTACAAGCAGTCCGTGCTCACCGAGCAGGAGTTCATCAAGGACAGCTCCCTCACCATCAAGAAGTACGCCGAGCAGGTCTCCAAGGAGCTCGGCGATACCATTACCGTCGTTGCCTTCGACCGTCTGGTCCGTGGCGAGTAAATAAGCTCTTGTAGCTGGTAATGAGCAGGCTGTGGGTTTTACTCACAGCCTGCTTTTTCATGGCTCTAAGCAGAGCCTTTGATATCATATTGAGAGTCTAATTAAAGGAGGATCGCTTTGTCCGACATCCGATATAAACGCGTGCTTCTGAAGCTTTCCGGCGAAGCACTGATGGGCGATGGCCACTATGGCATCGACCCCAAGATTACCGACCATCTTGCCAAGCAGGTCAAGGAGCTGCTCGCCGTTGGCCATGAGGTCGGCATCGTTGTCGGCGGCGGCAATATTTTCCGCGGCATGGCTGGAGCTGCCGGCGGTATGGAGCGTGCTCAGGCCGATTACATGGGCATGCTTGCAACCGTTATGAACGCGCTCGCCCTGCAGGATGCCTTCGAGCATAACGATGTTCCTTGCCGCGTTATGAGTGCCATCCAGATGAACGAGATTTGCGAGCCCTATATTCGTCGTCGCGCCATCAATCACCTCTCCAAGGGCAATGTCGTTATCTTCGCGGCCGGCTCGGGCAATCCGTACTTTACGACTGACACCGCCGCGGCCCTTCGAGCCTGCGAGATCGGTGCGGAGATTCTGATTAAGGCCACCAAGGTCGACGGTATCTACGACAAGGATCCCGTCAAGTGCGCCGATGCCGTCCGCTTTGACAAGATCACCTATCACGAGGTGCTCGTCCGCGGCCTGCAGGTTATGGATTCCACGGCTACGGCCCTGTGCCAGGATAACCGTATGCCCATTTTGGTCCTCAACATCGATGGCGAGGACAACGTCAAGCGCGCGCTTTCGGGTGAGCCCGTCGGCACGCTCGTCTATCAGGAGGATTAAGCATGGCAGAGAACATCACCGCCCACATGGACAAGTCGCTCGAGTCCCTCAAGCATAACTTCTCCAAGGTCCGTACCGGCCGAGCCAACGCTAACATTCTGTCCGACATCACCGTCGATTATTACGGTGTTCCCACGCCGGTCACGCAGGTTGCCGCCGTAAAGACCCCCGAGGCCCACATGCTGCTCATCGAGCCGTGGGACAAGGCGCTTATCAACGCCATCGTCAAGGCCATCGGCGCTTCCGATCTGGGTATTACCCCCAACTCCGATGGTACCGTTGTTCGTCTTCCGTTCCCGGCTCCCACCGAGGAGCGCCGTCGCGAGCTCGTCAAGGAGTGCCGCGAGTACGCCGAGCAGGCCAAGGTGTCTATCCGTAACATCCGTCGCGACTTTAACAACAAGCTCGAACGCGATGAGGAGCTTACCGAGGACGACGTCCGCCGTGAGCAGGCCAAGGTGCAGAAGCATACCGACGAGTATGTCGCCAAGGTCGAGGAGCTTCTGAAGGAAAAAGAAGCCGAGGTCATGGAGATCTAAGGTGCAATACGACGAGAACAAACTGGTCGAGTACTTTGCCGACGCCCCTGCGGGCGTCGGTTTTTCCGACCTTGACCTCAATAATATTCCACATCATATCTCGTGCATCATGGACGGCAACGGTCGCTGGGCTACGGCGCGAGGTCTTGCCCGTACCGAGGGCCACAAGGCGGGTATCGTCTCCCTTCGTGAGATCATTACCGCCTGCGTGCGTCTGGGCGTCGACGTGCTTTCCGCCTATGCGTTTTCAACCGAAAACTGGAACCGCCCGCAGCATGAGGTTAACGTCTTGATGCATCTGTTTGCCAAGACGTTTATCGATGAGCTGCCGCTTCTGAAGCGCGAAAACGTGCGTGTTGTCTTTTTGGGTGATATTTCCGCGCTGCCCAAGAAGACCCGCGACGTTTTTGAATGCGGTCTTGCCGAGTGCGCCGATCACACCGGTATGACGCTGGCGCTTGCCGTCAACTACGGCGCTCGTGCCGAGATTACCCGCGCCGCCCGTCAGCTTGCGCTCGATGCCGCCGCCGGCAAGATCGATCCTGCTGCTATCGACGATGATATGGTTGCTTCGCACCTGTACACCGCCGGTCTTCCCGATCCCGAGCTGGTCATTCGCACCTCTGGTGAGCTTCGCCTTTCGAACTATCTGCTGTGGCAGGTGGCTTATTCCGAGTTCTATGTCACCGATACCTATTGGCCTGACTTTGATCGTTGGGGCCTTGTCGACGCCATTTTGGCCTATCAGGGCCGTGACCGTAGGTTTGGTGGACTGAGCAAGACCGAGGAGGCTTAATCGTGTCCGATCGTCCCAAGGCATCTGCTCCCAAGACGGCTGCGCGCAAAGCTGCCACTGCGGGAGCGCCTGCAGCGAAGAGCGGCACCGGTTCGTGGCTTGCGGGCTTTATTACCCGTGCCGCCGCCGGTATCGTCTACGCCGTCGTCTTTATCCTGTGCCTGGTTTTGGGTATCGTGCCCACCGCCATTTTTGTCTCTGTCATGAGCGGGCTTTGCTGCTTTGAGTTTTTCCGTATGACGAGGCTCGATGGCAAGGTCGCCAACGAGCACCTGGGCATTATTGCCGCCGTGCTCTTTCCGTTATCGGCGCTTGGCGATTCGCTTTTGCTGAACGCCCTGCTTTTTGCACTGATGCTCGCGGTGGGCATTTGGTATGTTTGGTCGCCGCGTACCCGCATCTCTGATGTGGCCGTGACGCTCATGGGTCCCATCTACACAGGCTTTATGCTGTCGGCTATTGTGCTGCTGCGCGATGCCGTGCCTGGTTTTGCTGGCGCCCTGCTTTCAGTGGGTGTTTGCGCGTCCCTTTGGGTCTCCGATTCGTTTGCCTACATCGTGGGCAGCCGTATCGGCAAACACAAGATGGTCCCCAAGATCTCTCCCAATAAGAGCTGGGAGGGCTTTGTTGGTGGCATCTTGGGCTCGGTTCTCATCTGGCTCATTTTGTGGGTGACGCATCTCTATAAGCTGAGCTTGCCCTATGCGCTGCTTTGCGGCGTGGTTGTGTCCATCTTGGGCGTTATCGGCGACCTTATCGAGTCGCGCATCAAGCGCGGTGTGGGCGTCAAGGATTCCGGCAACCTTATCCCGGGCCACGGCGGCATGCTCGATCGTAGCGATTCGCTTATCTTCGGCTGCATCACCGCGCAGCTGATGCTGATGATCGGAGGCGTGCTGTAATGTCCTTCCAGACGACCTATGGCTCCGATGGACGTCTCCGTGTTGCCATCCTGGGCTGTACGGGCTCTATCGGCACTCAGGCGCTCGATGTTTGCCGTCAGCATGCCGATCGTCTGCAGGTGACGGCTCTTTCCGTTAATTCCAGCACCTCCGAGCTCGTTGCCGCTGCCCGCGAGTTCTCGGTTCCGGCGGTTGCCGTGGCCGATGTCGCTCATGGCGATGACGCCGTGCTGCAGGAGTTGCCCGAGGGAACGGAGCTCGGCGTAGGTGCGCAAGCGGTTTGCGAGCTTGCGCGTCGCGACGATGTTGACTGCGTGCTTGTCGCTATTGTGGGCGCCGCCGGTCTCGAGGCGAGCCATGCGGCCTTGACCTCGAATAAGCGCCTTGCCCTTGCCAATAAGGAGTCGCTCGTTGTTGGCGGTGACCTGCTGATGCCGTTGGCGCAGCCCGGTCAGCTTATCCCGGTCGATTCCGAGCATTCTGCAATTTACCAGTGCTATCTGGGTGAGAATCCGCGCGAGGCCCATTGTATTTGGCTTACCTGCTCGGGCGGTCCGTTCTTTGGCCGTTCGCGCGAGGAACTCGACCGTGTGACGCGCGCCGATGCCCTGGCGCACCCTACGTGGGCTATGGGTGCTAAGATCACGATTGACTCCGCTACCCTCATGAACAAGGGCCTGGAGCGTATCGAGGCGATGCACTTGTTCGGTTGCGACCTCGACTTTATCAACGTGGTCGTGCAGCGCCAGTCAAAGATTCATTCGATGGTCGAGTTTGCCGACGGCTCCGTGATGGCGCATCTCGGGGTATCTGACATGCGCATTCCCATCCAGTTTGCCTTCTCGTATCCCGAGCGCTGGGATACTCCGGCTCCGCGCATCGATTTCCGCGAGTTGGGTCAGCTTACCTTTGCTGCGGCCGACATGGATACGTTCCGCTGCCTGGCGCTGGCCGAGCGTGCGGGCAAGACGGGCGGCACCATGCCGTGCGTGCTCAATGCCGCCAACGAGGTCGCCGTCGATGCCTTCCTGCATGATGGCTGCAGTTTTACCGATATCGATCGCATTGTGGAATCCTGTATGGATGCGCATGATGCGCAGACGGTCGATTCGTTTGAACAGCTTCGCGGTATCGATGCGTGGGCGCGTGAAAAGGCCGCGCAAGTGCTCGTCGCAACCCGTTCTTAACCCATAAGGATTGCTTTTTCGTTTTATGGAAACTGTTCTGAGCGTTCTCTCATCGGTCTTTTGGGGCCTGCTGATGCTTTCCGTCCTCGTGTTTTTGCACGAGGGCGGCCACTTTTTGGCGGCGCGTGCCTGCGGCGTCCGGGTGACTGAGTTCTTTTTGGGCCTGCCGTGTCGCTTTGATATTCACCATACGTCTCGTCGGATCGGCACCAAGTTTGGCGTGACCCCGCTGTTGCTGGGTGGGTATGCTGCCATCTGTGGCATGGATCCGACCGATGTCTCGTATGCCGATCGCGTGCTTGCCGCCATCTATCGCCACGGCCGTGTGACGGTGGCCGATCTTGCCGTCGAGCTTGAGCTGTCCGAGGAGGATGTGCTCGAGGCCTGTGCTTTGCTGCTGGGTTGGGGCTCCATAGCTCCTTGGTATGAAGAAGGAGAAAAGCCTTCGCCTGGTTACTATCCCACCAAGTACCAGACCCTGCCGCGTGATGCGGCGGGTTATACCACCTTTGACGGCCGTCGGTTCGATCGCGAGCACGCGACTGCCGAGGGCGATGTATGGGAACTGCCGTGCGGCGAGGCCGAATTCCTTGCACGCGAGCGCTCGCACACCTATTTGGGTCAGGGCTTTGTCAAGCGTGCCTTTATGCTGCTTGCGGGCATTATCGTCAATATCCTGACGGGCTTTTTGCTCCTTATGAGCATCTATTCCATCGCGGGTGTCACGGTGCCGGTGGACACCAATGTGATCGGCCAGGTTGACGAAGGCTCGATTGCCTCCGCGGCGGGAATCGAGGATGGCGACGCGATTCTTTCGGTCGACGGAGTATCGTGCTCTACCTGGATGGACGTTTACGATGCCATTGGCAAGGCTGCCGGTAAGGACGATATCGCCATTGAGTACGAGCGTGACGGTAAGAAGCATTCGACCACGGTTGCGCTCAAAGAGGACGAACGCCTAGGTGTGTATGTCTCTACGCAGGTGGTCCGTTTAGACCCTATCACGTCGGCTCGCCTGTCGTTCTCCTATGTCGTGCAGACAGCGCAGGGCGTGATGCGCCTGCTCCAGCCTCAGCATACGATGGAGATTCTCGATCAGTCCTCTTCGATCGTGGGTATTAGCGTTATGTCCTCACAAGCTGCTGCTGCCGGCCCTGCCACGTTCCTTTCGTTTGCCGCCCTCATTTCGTTCTCGCTTGGCTTTATGAACCTGCTGCCCATCCCGCCACTCGATGGCGGCAAGTTGGTCATCGAGATCATTCAAAAGATTGCGGGCCGCGAGCTTCCGCTCAAGGTCCAGACGATTGTGAGCTATGTGGGCATCGCGCTCTTTGCACTGCTGTTTGTCTATATGCTTTGTTCCGACATCCTTCGATTTATTCTGTAGGGGAGTGTTTGGATTGTCTTTATCCCATCCTTTGCCTCGCGAGTTGACGCGCCCCGTGCATGTGGGCGGCGTGCAGATCGGTGGAGGCGCGCCGGTGGCGGTCCAATCCATGACCTGCACCGATACCGCTGATACCCAGGCAACGCTTGCGCAAGTGTGCGCGTTGGCGCAGGCTGGCTGCGATATCGTGCGCGTGAGCGTGCCCACCGAGGCCGCGCTTGAGGGTTTCCGCACCATCTGTGCCGAGTCTCCGGTGCCGATCGTTGCCGACATCCACTTTAACCATAAGCTCGCCATTGGTGCCGTTGAGGCCGGTGCTGCCAAGCTGCGCATCAATCCCGGCAATATCGGCGATTGGGCCAAGGTTGACGCGGTAATCGATGCTGCGGGTGCCGCGGGCTGTGCGATTCGTATCGGCGTCAATGCTGGTTCGCTTGAGCAGGATATCGCTGAGCGCGACGACCTCACGCAGCCCGAAAAGCTCGTGATGTCGAGCGAACGTTTTGTCAAGCATTTTGAAGACCGCGGCTTTACGAACATTGTGCTATCGGCTAAGGCCCATAGCGTGCAAACGACGCTCGACACCTATCGTGCCCTGTCGCGTGAGATTCCCCACGTTCCGCTCCACCTGGGCGTTACCGAGGCGGGCACCAAGCTGCAGGGCACCATCAAGAGCTCGGTGGGCCTTGGCATCCTGCTGTCCGAGGGAATCGGTGACACCATGCGCGTTTCGCTCACGGCCGATCCGGTTGAGGAGCCGCCGGTCGCCTGGGGAATTTTGCAGTCGCTGGGCCTGCGTCGCCGCGGCCCCGAGATTGTCTCGTGCCCCACGTGCGCCCGCTGTCAGGTTAACCTGATCGCAATCGCCGAGGAAGTAACCGAGCGGCTTAAGAACTATGCCGCGCCGCTTTCGATTGCCGTCATGGGATGTGCCGTCAATGGCCCCGGTGAGGCCTCTGATGCCGACCTGGGCGTTGCCTGCGGACGTGGTCAGGGCCTGCTCTTTTCGCACGGCCAGATCATTGGTAAAGTAGCGGAGGACCAAATTGTCGACGCGCTTATGGCCGAGGTCGACAAGCTTATTGAGGAGAAATAAATGACCCGAGCAATGTATATGTCTAAGCTGTATGCTCCGACGCTCAAAGAGGATCCGGCCGACGCTGAGCTTGCGAGCCATCGCCTGCTGCTCCGTGCCGGTATGATCCGCAAGGAGGCCGCCGGTCTCTATTCCTATCTGCCGCTCGCGTGGCGCTCGATTCGCAAGATTGAGAACATCGTGCGCGACGAGATGGACGCCGCCGGCGCCCAGGAGCTCATGATGCCCATCATGGTCGATGCCGAGCTGTGGCGTGAGTCCGGCCGTATCGATGCCTATGGCAAGGAGCTCGTGCGCTTTGATGACCGCCACGGCCGCGAGTTCGTGCTGGGCCCCACGCACGAGGAGACCGTGACTGCCCTGGTGCGCAACGAGCTGCGTTCATACAAGCAACTGCCGGTGAATCTCTATCACATCCAGGACAAGTTCCGCGACGAGTTCCGTCCCCGCTTTGGCCTGATGCGCGGTCGCGAGTTCATCATGAAAGACGCCTACAGCTTTTCTGCCACGCAGGAGAGCCTGCAGGAGGAGTACGACAAGATGAAGCAGGCCTACGCCAATATCTGCGAGCGCTGCTACATTAAGGCCCTGCCCGTTGTCGCCGATTCCGGCGAGATCGGTGGCGACACTTCCGTCGAGTTCATGGCGCTGGCAGAGGCCGGCGAGGCTTCGCTGGTCTACTGCGACGATTGTGGCTTTGCTGCCGATGACGAGGCGGCAAGCACCAAGGTCGTTGTGACCGAGGGCCCCGGCGACGGCACACTCACTAAGGTCGAGACTCCGGGTATGGGCACCATCGAGGCCGTCGCCAAGTTCTTCGGCTTCCCCGAGAACGGTACACGCAAGTCGCTGGCTCTCATCGACGCCGAGGGCAAGCCGGTTGTGGCCATCGTTCCGGGCGATCATGAGCTCAACGACTGCAAGGCCGAGCATGTCTTTGGCAAGGGCTATCGCATGATGACCGACGAGGAGCTCCAGACCTACGGTCTGCATAAGGGCTTTATCGGACCGGTTAACCTGCCCGAGGGCATTCGTCTGGTCTGCGACGAGAGCCTGCGCGAGTCCAAGCAGTGGGCCTGCGGTGCCAACGAAGTCGACTATCACTTTACCGGTGCCTGCCCCGAGCGCGACTTTACCGTCGACGAGTGGGCCGACCTGGTTACCGTCGTTGCCGGCGACCCTTGCCCGCACTGCGGCAAGCCGCTCTCCGCTGCTCGCGGCATCGAGGTTTCCCAGGTCTTCCAGCTGGGCACCAAGTACTCCGAGGCCATGGGTGCCACCTTTATGGACGAGGACGGCAAGGAGAAGCCGCTTATCATGGGTTGCTACGGCGTGGGCGTGTCCCGCTCGCTCGCTGCCGTCGTGGAGCAGCACAACGACGAGCACGGTATCGTTTGGCCGGTCTCTGTTGCCCCGTACGAGGTTGCGGTGATTCCGCTCGACCCCAAGAAGGAGGAGTGCGCTACCGTTTGCGATCAAATCGTCGAGGGTCTGTGCGCCGAGGGTATCGAGGTTGTCGTTGACGACCGTGACGAGCGTCCCGGCTTTAAGTTTGCCGACAACGACCTTATGGGCTTCCCTTATCAGGTGGTGCTCGGCAAGCGCGGCCTTAAGAACGGCACCGTCGAGCTCAAGGATCGTGCCACGGGCGAGCGCGAGGACGTGGCGATCGATGAGGTTGTCGCCAAGGTCGCTGAGCTTGTGAAAGCAGCACGCCGTTAATCGAGCCCGCTGCGTTTAGTGCACTTGTTAAGCGGCCCTGCGTCTCTCGAGGTAGAGATGCAGGGCCGCTTTTGCGTCTAAGGGACATTCGTTGCTAAAAGGAAAACCCCGCAGCCCATGCGAGCTGTGGGGTTTTCCTTTGTGCCTCCGATGCGAAATTAATCGCTCAGATATTACTGATAATCGACGACGTCGATCCAGTTCTTCAGGAACTCATCGTTCACGTTGCGCTTACGAGCGAGCTCGGAAGCGGCGACGATGCTCGTCCACTGACGCACGACCTGCATGGGCATGTCGGCGCGATCGCAGTAGAGCTCCAGGTAGGCCTCGGCCTGGTCCTTGCTGTTGAGGGCAAAGAGCAGGTAGGTGGTGGCAACGTCGGCAGCAGGGGAGCCCTGGGTGGCGTGTGCCCAGTCGCAGACGTACAGCTGGCCGTCGTCGCCAACGATGACGTTGGAGGGGTTGAAGTCGCCGTGGCAGACCTTGAACTCCTTGGTCATGCCGTCCAGACGCTCCTGAAGGTTGTAACGCGTGGTGGCATTGAGCTGATCGAGGCTGTCGATCATGCGGGCGAACTTGTCGCGCTGACGGTTGAGCAGCGGGGAGGTGTAGCCGTGGATCTCGATCTGGAGGTCGACGAACATCTCGAGGTACTCACCAAAGCGCTGGGGCTCGGCAGTCATCTTCTCGGCAAGGGTGGTGCCCGGAACCTTCTCGGTCACGAGCGCCCAGCCGTTGGCGTTCTCGAGCTGAGAAACCTCGAGAGCCTTGGGGCTGCGGATGCCGCACTCATTGATGCGGGCAAGATTCAAAGCCTCGTTGAACACGTCGGAGACGGGCTTGGTCTCGTTAAAGACCTTGACGATCTTGTCGCCCAGGTCGTAAACGACTTTGTTGCCGCGACGGACGAGCTCGGTCTTGGATTCGGGGAGCAGCATGATTGCATCCTTTCAACGATGCGATAGAAGCAGCGGCGGGGGCGTGCGTGCGCCCGTTCACCCCCGCCGAAATAACCGTGCTAAAAACTAGCAGACGGCGTAGTCCTGGGGCTCGCGGCCATAGTAGGCGTCCAGGTAGAGCTCCTTGATCTCGCTCATGAGCGGGTAGCGCGGGTTAGCGCCGGTGCACTGGTCGTTGAATGCCTGCTCGGTCATCTCGTCGAGGGTGTCGAGGAAGTACTGCTCGTCAACACCGTAGTCGGCGATGGTCTTCTTGACACCGATGAAGTCCTTGAGCTCCTCGAGCTTCGTGATGAAGTTCTCGAAGATCTCCTTGTCGTCCTTGCCCTCGATACCGCAGTACTTGGCCATCTCGGCGTAGTTGTGCAGCGCGTTGGGGTAAGGATACTGGGAGAACGTGCCCATCTTGACGGGGGCCTCGGCGGCGTTGTAGCGCATGACGCGAGTCAGGATGATGGCGTTGGCGATGCCGTGGGGCAGGTGATGGAAGGCACCGAGCTTGTGGGCCATGGAGTGGTTGAGGCCCAGGAAGGCGTTGGCGAAGGCCATACCGGCCATGCAGGAGGCGTTGTGCATCTCCTCGCGGGCATGCGGGTCCTTGGCGCCGTTTTCGAAGCTGGAGGGCAGGTTCTCGAAGACGAGCTTGGCAGCGCGCTCGGAGAGGCCCTTGGTGTAGTCGGAGGCCATGATGGAGACATAGGACTCGATGGCGTGGGTCATGACGTCGATGCCGGAGGCGGCGGTCAGGCCGCGCGGGGCGGTCATGCAGTTGTCGGCGTCAACGATAGCCATGTTGGGGAGCAGCGCGTAGTCGGCGAGCGGCCACTTGATGCCGGTCTCCTTGTCGGTGATGATGGCGAAGGGCGTGCACTCGGAACCGGTGCCCGAAGAGGTCGGGACGGCGACGAAGTAGGCCTTCTTGCCCATCTCGGGGAAGGTGAAGATACGCTTGCGGATGTCCATGAAGTCCATGGCCATGTCCTCAAACTTGCACTCGGGGTGCTCGTACATCATCCACATGATCTTGCCGGCGTCCATAGCGGAGCCACCGCCAACGGCGATGATGACGTCCGGCTCAAAGAGAGCCATCTGCTTGGCGCCGCGACGTGCGCACTGCAGCGACGGATCGGGCTCGACGTCGTAGAAGCAGTCGTGGGCGATGCCCATCTCGTCGAGCTTGGCCTCGATGGCGCGGGTGTTGCCATTCTTGAAGAGGAACTGGTCGGTGACGATAAAGGCGCGCTTCTTGCCCATGACGCTGCCCAGCTCGTCGAGAGCGACGGGCGTGGAACCCTTCTTGAAGTAGACCTTCTCGGGAGCGCGGAACCACAGCATGTTCTCACGGCGCTCGGCCACAGTCTTAACGTTGATCAAGTGCTTCACCCCAACGTTCTCGGAGACGGAGTTGCCGCCCCAGGAGCCGCAGCCCAGGGTCAGAGACGGCTTCATGCCAAAGTTGTACAGGTCACCGATGCCGCCGTGCGAGGACGGGGTGTTGATGACGATACGGCAGGCCTTCATGACATGCTCGAACAGGCTGATCTTATCGGCCTGGGCGGGATGCACGTACAGAGAGGCGGTGTGGCCCGGGCCACCGGCGAGTACCAGGTGCTCGGCCTTGTCGACGGCCTCCTGGAAGTCCTTGGCGTGATACATGGCCAGGACAGGGGAGAGCTTCTCGTGGGAGAACTCCTCCTTGGCGGGGTCGGTGGAGGTGACCTCGGCGATCAGGATCTTGGTCTTGGCGGGAACCTCGATACCGGCGAGCTCGGCGATCTTGGCGGCAGCCATGCCGGGGATGCGGTGATCGAGAGCGCCGTTCTTGAACATGGCGCCGCGCAGGGCCTCCATCTCGGCACCCTGCTTGACGAAGTAGCAGCCGCGCTTCTGGAATTCGGCCTTAACCTGGTCATAGATGGTGTCGATGACGGTCACGGACTGCTCGGAAGCGCAGATCATGCCGTTGTCGAAGGTCTTGGAGTGGATGATGGAGTTGACGGCGAGCAGCACGTCGGCGGTGTCGTCGATGACGACCGGGGTGTTACCGGCGCCAACGCCCAGGGCGGGCTTGCCCGAGGAGTAGGCGGCCTTGACCATGCCCGGGCCACCGGTGGCGAGGATGATGTCGACATCGCGCATGACCATGTTGGTCAGCTCGATGGAGGGGACATCGACCCAGCCGATGATGCCCTCGGGGGCGCCGGCCTTGACGGCGGCGTCAAGCACGAGCTTGGCGGCGGCGATGGTGCACTTGGCGGCAGCCGGGTGCGGGGAGATGATGATGGCGTTGCGGGTCTTCAGGCTGATCAGCGTCTTGAAGATCGCGGTGGAGGTGGGGTTGGTCGTCGGGATGACGGCGCCCACGATGCCGATGGGCTCAGCGATCTTGGTGATGCCGTAGGCCTCGTCGCGCTCAATGACACCACAGGTCTTGGTGTTCTTGTAAGCGTTGTAGATGTACTCTGCGGCGTAGTGGTTCTTGATGACCTTGTCCTCAAGAACGCCGCGACCGGTCTCCTCGATGGCCATCTTCGCCAGCGGGATACGAGCCTTGTTGGCGGCCATGGCGGCCTCGTAGAAGATCTTGTCGACCTGCTCCTGCGTGTACGTAGCAAAAAGCGCCTGGGCCTCTCGCATCTGAGCGAGCTTAGCCTCAAGCGCCTCTACGTTGTCCACAATTGCGGGAGTAGTGTTTTCCGGTGACTTTTTCACCATTTGTGTCTCCTTGCGATCGGAGATTTACCCTACGTGTTGCATGATAGCAAGAAATTATTCGGCGAACGGTAAGATTCCCGTAAAAGGCACACTAAAACGCTTCAATCTACTGAAGCGTTTTAATTTAAAATATCAGCCTGGCATCGGCCCGCTCATTGGGGACAGACTTATATGAGTGCTTTCACTCATTTGGGACAGACATCGTTTTGCCATTTCGCTGTTCTGGACCTGTTATGGCGGTGCAGCTGCTCGATTATATCCATCTCAATCCTGTGAAAGGTTCGCTCGACTCACTCGAGGCGTACCGATGGTCAAGCTTCAAGGCATATCAGCTGGGCTACGATCCCTTTGACATTTGTGATGCGGCCCCTATGCTCGATATTGTCGGAGGCTCCCGTTGCTATTGCGAACATCTCAAGGAAGCTGCCGGGCGCATCTGGTCGGTGGAGGTTCTTCCACGCCGTCGGATCCCCGATGAGGAGGCCCTTTCCGTTGCGCGCGAAGTCCTGCCGAGCATAGATCCTACGCTGCTTAAGGCCCTGCCACGCCCCGAACGCGATGCCTGCCTGCTGAGGCTCAGGCAGGCACATCTCACGGTCAAGCAAATTGCCCGTATCACCGGTATCGGCGCTACAAGTGTGACCAAGGCCACTGCGGGCTGGAAGGAAGCTGCGTGAGGCAGGGGCCGGAGCTAGTCGGGGCGCCGCAGACACGCATCATGTCTGTCCCCAATGAGTGAAAACACCCATGTAAGTCTGTCCCCAATGAGTGAAAACACCCATGTAAGTCTGTCCCCAATGAGTGCAAAAAGGCGCCCTCCACAAGAGAGGACGCCTTTGGTAAGTTCTATGTGAACGCGAGGTCTTTGACCCGGAGAGTCCGAGGTACTTGTTGGTAAGACCTTATTTAGGAGCGCGCAACCTTGCCAGACTTAAGGCAGGTGGAGCAAACGTTCATCTTGCGACGGTGACCATCGACGACGACGTAGACACGCTGGATGTTGGGGCGGAACTTACGGTTGGTGACGCGGTGAGAGTGGCTGATGGAGCGACCGGCAACGGGGTGCTTACCGCAAACTTCGCAAACTTTGGACATAACTGACCCTCCTTGGGCGACAAACGAACATGTCGCGTTAACAAACAAGCCTGAACTATAGCACAGAAGCAGCTCCCTGTGCGTAATCTACACAGAGATATTTCTCTTATGGCGATAGTGCCCACGCTACGGCCCTGGACGTAGATCCGATTTGCGTGTAGCAGAGGGGATTATGCCAGCTCGCATCGACGTTTTCAAGCTTGTCCCGCAAATATATATAGGTTTATGGAGCGTTGAGTCCGTTTGCGGATTGCTCCGTATTAATGCTCGCAATTAAGCTCGGGGTTGGCTACACTATCCCTTGACCATTAAAGGGGTACGAGATACCCACATGGATTTATATTGCTGCCATAGAGCAGTCCTTCCTGTGGGTGTCTGGTCCGCTTTGAGCGGTCGGGCATCTATTTTTTTGACTGTATCAGCAGTCAAGACATGTGAGGAAGGAGATCGATGGGCACGACTTCCCCCAAGGCGGTCATCATGGACGAGACCGCCGTCAACCGAGCGATGACCCGCATCGCGCACGAGATTCTCGAGCGCAACGAGGGCTGTGAAGACCTCGCTCTGGTCGGCATCGTCACGCGCGGCGACCTTCTGGCAAAGAAGCTCGCCGAGGCGATCAAGGAGATCGAGGGTGTTGACGTCCCGCTCGGCAGCCTGGACATCAGCTTCTATCGCGATGACTATGCGACTAACTTCGCTCCCGCGATCCACGCTACCAACATTCCCTTCAGCGTCGACGGCAAGCGCGTCGTTTTGGTTGACGACATCCTGTACACGGGTCGCACCATCCGCGCCGCTCTGGACGCCGTTATGGACCTGGGCCGTCCGAGCCGCATCGAGCTGGCAGTTCTCGTTGACCGCGGCCACCGCGAGCTCCCTATCTCGCCGGACTTTGTCGGCAAGAACGTTCCCTCGTCGCACGAGGAGAACGTGCACCTATATATGAAGGAAGTCGACGGCCGTACCGCTGTCGAGATCAACGACGTCGCGCCGGGTTCCCACGTGGGCTCCGCGCCGCTGGGAGGTGAGTAGTACCGTGGCGTTCAATCATAAGCACCTGATCGACATTACCGAGTACTCCGAAGAGGACATCAAGCTCATCCTCGAGACCGCCAAGGCGTTCTCCGAGGTCAACGAGCGTGCCATCAAGAAGGTCCCCACGCTCAAGGGCAAGACTATCGTCAATATGTTCAACGAGCCCTCGACGCGTACCCGCAGCTCCTTCGAGCTTGCCGAGAAGCGTCTTTCGGCCGACAGCCTCAACTTTGGCGGCTCCTCGACCTCCACGGTCAAGGGCGAGAGCCTCGTCGATACCGTCGAGACGCTCAACGCCTACAAGATCGACTGCATCGTCGTGCGCGACAAACATGCCGGTGCTCCCTACATCGTCACGCAGAATTCGCCCGCGAGTGTTATCTGCGCCGGTGACGGTAAGCACAATCACCCCACGCAGGCCCTGCTTGACCTGTACACCATCTGGGAGCACAAGGGTGACTTCCACGGTCTGAAAGTCGCCGTCGTCGGCGACATCGCCCACTCCCGTGTTTGCGGCTCGCTGATCCCCGCGTTGAAGATCATGGGCTGCGAGACCTACGCCGTCGCCCCCGGCACGCTGCTGCCGCCGGCGCCCGAGGTTCTGGGCTGCGACCACGTGACGAGCGACCTCGATTCCGTCCTGCCCGAGCTGGACGTCGTTTACATGCTGCGCGTACAGCAGGAGCGCCTCGAGGGTGCCCCGTTCCCGACCATTCGCGAGTACCACAAGCTCTTCGGCCTGACCAAGGACCGTGAGAAGCTCATGAAGCCCGACGCGATCATTTGCCACCCGGGCCCCATCAACCGTGGCGTCGAGTTCGACTCCTATATGGCCGACCACCCGCAACGCTCCGTCATCCTGGAGCAGGTCTACGCCGGCATCTGCGTGCGTATGGCTATCCTGTATCTGCTGCTTGGAGGTGCCGATAATGGCCTTGCTTCTTAAGAATGCCCACGTCGTCGATCCGTCCGTCGAGCTTGACGGGGTCGTTGATGTCCTGATCGACGGCGACAAGATCGCCGAGGTCGGCGAGAACCTCGCCGCCGAGGGAGCCGAGGTCCGCGACCTTTCCGGTAAGTACCTTGTCCCTGGCCTGGTGGACATGCACGTCCACCTGCGCGAGCCCGGCTACGAGGTCAAAGAGGACATCGAGAGCGGCACCCGCGCAGCTGCCAAGGGCGGCTTCACTGGCGTGTGCGCCATGCCCAACACCGACCCCGTTACCGATAACGGTACCGTTGTTGAGTTCGTCAAGTCGCGCGCTGCCGAGGTCGGCCACTGCCGCGTCTATCCTTCCGGCGCCATGACCCGCGGTCTTAAGGGCGAGGCTATGTCCGAGATGGGCGATATGGTCGCCCACGGCGCCGTCGCCTTCACCGACGACGGTCGCGGCGTGCAGGGTGCAGGCATGCTCCGTCGCTGCATGGACTACGGCAAGATGTTCGGCAAGGTCTTCATGAGCCATTGCCAGGACGAGGACCTGGTCGGCCACGGCCAGATCAACGAGGGCAAGGTTTCGACTCGTCTGGCCCTCGAGGGCTGGCCGGCTGCCGGCGAGGAGCTCCAGATCGCCCGCGACATCGAGATCGCCAAACTGACCGGTGCCAAGCTGCACATCCAGCACATCTCCACCGCCCATGGCCTGGAGCTCGTGCGTGCCGGCAAGGCCGCTGGCGTTCAGGTTACCTGCGAGGCCACTCCGCATCACATGTTCCTGACCGAGAACGACCTGGACGAGACCTACAACACCTCGCTCAAGGTTAACCCGCCGCTGCGTACCGACGAGGATGCCGAGGCCATCCGCCAGGGTGTCATCGACGGCACCGTCGACGTCATCGTCACCGATCACGCTCCCCACACGCCGTGGGAGAAAGCCCGTGAGTTCGAGCTCGCGCCCTTTGGCATGATCGGCCTCGAGACCTCGCTGTCGCTCGTGCTCACCGAGCTGGTCAACACGGGCAAGATGGGTATGGGCCGCATGGTCGAGCTCATGGCTATTAAGCCGCGTGAGATCCTGGGCCTCGACCAGGTTCAGGTCAAGGCGGGCTCTGTTGCCGACCTGACCGTCTTCGACGCGTCTGTCACCTGGACGGTCGGCGAGGACGGTTACGAGTCGCGCGCCGAGAACTCCGGTTTTGCCGGCCGCACGCTCACCGGTCGTGCCACCGATGTGTTTGTCGGCGGTAAACAGACGCTTGCCGACGGCTGCATCTGCTAGCATAGCCTTATCGCTTTTGCGCGCGGTGCCCTTGCGGTGCCGCGCTTTCTGTTCGTTTGGTCCATGCAACTGCATGGGGGATTGGAGCGTCTATGCCCACACCTTCCACTGCACGCATGCACGACTTCGAGGTCGTCTCGAACCAGGAGATCGCCGACGGCATCTTCTCGCTCGTTATTTCGGCCCCCAAGCTTGCAAGTGCGCTCAAGCCCGGTCAGTTTGTGAACATCGCCGTGCCCGGCGATGCCTCTTCGCTGCTTCGCGTGCCCTTGAGCTTCTATCGCTCTGACGCCGAGGCCGGTACCGTCGAGCTGTGGTACGCCGTCGTGGGCGACGACACCCGTCGTCTGTCGCAAATGGGCCCCGGCTCCAAGTCCAACCTGTTGGGCCCTGGCGGCCGCGGCTGGCTGGTACCCGAGGGCACCAGGAAGGCGCTGCTCGTGGCGGGCGGCATCGGTGTTCCGCCCGTGCTGTGCCTCGCTGGCATGCTTGCCGAGCAGGGCGTGGCCGTTGACGTGTGCCTGGGTTTTGGCACCGCGTCCAAGGTCGTGGGCGTCGATGAGTTCCGCGCGCTGGGAGCCACGGTCAACGTGTGCACCGACGACGGCTCGTTGGGTACGCACGGCTTATGCACCGATCCTGCCGCTGAGCTGCTCGGCAAGGGCGGTTACGACTACGTCGCCAGCTGTGGTCCCGCCGTTATGATGAAGAAAGTCGCCGCCGCTGCCGCCGAGGCCGGCGCGTACTGCGAGGTGTCGCTCGAGCGCATGATGAGCTGCGGCTTTGGTGCCTGCAACACCTGCAATGTCGAGACGGTCGACGGTATGAAGGGCGCCTGCATGTGCGGCCCCGTGTTTGATGCTTCCAAGGTGGTGGTCTTCTAGTGGGTACCGTGAACATGTCCGTCGATTTCGGCGGCGTCAAGATGCAGAACCCCATCAACACCGCAGCCGGTACCTTTGGCTACGGTTGGCAGTTCCAGAACTTCTTTGATGTCTCCCAGCTGGGTGCCATCACCACCAAGGGTTGCGCTGCCGAGCCCTGGCCCGGCAATCCTGCACCCCGCATGGCCGAGATCCCCGGCGGCATGATCAATTCCGTGGGCCTGCAGAACCCCGGTGTGGCCGCTTTCGCCCGCGAGTCCGGTCCGTGGCTCGAGCAGCTCTCCAAGGACGGTTGCCAGGTCATCTGCCAGGTTGCCGGTCACTCCGTTGATGAGTTCGTGCGCGCGCTCGAGATGTATGTCGAGCTGTGCCCCTGGGCTGCCGGCTATGAGATCAACGTGAGCTGCCCCAACATTGCCGCCGGCGGTGCCGCCATGGGCTCCACGCCCGAGGGCGCCTCTTCCGTTATGGCTGCCTGCCGCAAGGTGACCGATAAGCCGCTGTTCGTTAAGATGGCTCCGGTCAACGTCGCCGAGATCGCCCGCGCCCTCGAGGCTGCCGGCGCCGATGGCCTTTCGGTCATCAACTCCATCCAGGGCATGGCCATTGACGTGCACACCCGCAAGTCCCGTGTGGCCAAGCCCAAGGGCGGCCTTTCGGGCCCGCTGTGCCACCACATCGCCGTGCGCATGGTCTGGGAGGTCGCCCAGGCCGTCGATATCCCCATCAACGGTGTCGGCGGTGTCATGACCGGCGAGGATGCGGCCGAGTTTATCCTGGCCGGCGCCACCTGCGTGTCGGTCGGCATGGCCAACTTCGTCGACCCGTGTGCTTCGCTTAAGATCGCGCACGAGCTCGAGGCCTGGGCGGAGTCCCAGGGCGTAAAGGACATCAACGAGCTGGTAGGTGCGTTCGAATGCTAGAGACCGATGCCCGCGACCGTGTTATCGTCGCCCTCGACTGCGACCGTGAGCGCGCACTCGAGCTCGCCCATGAGCTTTCGGGCCATGCCGCCTGGCTCAAGGTGGGCATGACGCTCTATTACGCCGAGGGTCCCGAGATCGTCAAGACGTTCAAGGATTTGGGCTTTAAGGTCTTCCTCGACCTCAAGTTCCATGACATTCCGCATCAGGTGCGCGGTGCCGCTCGCTCGGCCTCGCTTGCCGGTGCCGACCTGCTCTCGGTCCACGGCTTGGGTTCGGGCGCCATGCTCGCTGCCTGCCGCGAGGGTGCCGAGGAGGCGCGCGAGGACCGCGCCAAGCTCGTCGCCATCACCGTGCTTACGAGCATGAATCAGGATGCGCTGGCGGAGATCGGCGTCGAGTCGCCCGTGGCCGAGGAGGCCGCTCGCCTGGCAAAGCTCGCTCAGGCCAACGGCATCGACGGTATCGTGTGCTCGCCGATGGAGGCTCACGACATGCGTGAGCTGCTCGGCCCCGACGCGCTGATCGTGACTCCGGGTGTGCGTCCGGTGGGTGCCGCCCTGGGCGATCAATCCCGTGTGGCGACACCTTCCCAGGCTATCGAGCGCGGTGCGAGCCACATCGTGGTGGGCCGTCCTATTACCGGCTCCGACGATCCGGTTGCGGCCTTTGACGCCATCGTCGCCGAGCTGGTCGAAAACGTCGCGTAAAAGATTCCCTCAAGTCACCACTTTTGGGTCTTATTAGCACAAATTAGCCCTTGTGCCTGCGAAAACTTTCCCATCCTTTGTGTGGAATCACAGGTCAGGGGCTCAACTTTGACCTCCGTATATTGCACTTTTCGCAGGTATCGTCTAACCTATGGAGCCGTCGATTGGGCATTTAGTGCGTTTGACGTGCTAAAATGCCAATTATTGCATCAGATATAACCCAACTATTTGGAGGTTCGAATGGCACTCCCTCAGCTTACCGACGAGCAGCGTAAGCAGGCTCTTGAGAAGGCTGCCGCCGCACGTCACGCCCGCGCTGAGCTTCGCGAGCAGATCAAGAAGGGCGAGAAGTCTCTCGAGTCCGTGCTCAACTCCGATGACCCCATCGCTTCCCGCATGAAGGTTTCCACCCTCATTGAGTCTCTGCCCGGTTATGGCAAGGCCAAGGCCGCCAAGATCATGGAGGAGCTCGGCATCTCCGCTACCCGTCGCGTCCAGGGCCTCGGCGTCCGTCAGCGCGAGCAGCTCCTCGAGCAGCTGACCAAATAAGTGAGCGCTCAGGATTCAAAGCTCTTTGTGATTTCTGGACCGTCAGGTGCAGGCAAGGGGACGCTCGTCAGTCGTGTGCGCGAGCGCCGCTCGAACCTGGGCCTGACGGTTTCGGCTACCACGCGAGCGCCACGTAAAGGTGAGGTCGACGGCGTCAACTACTTTTTCCTGACGCGCGAGGAGTTCGACCGCCGCGTGGCAAACGGTGAGTTTGTTGAGTGGGCCGAGGTCCACGGTAACTGCTACGGTACGTTGGTGAGCGAGGTCGCATCCAAGCTCGCCTCTGGCTCGTCTCTGATTTTGGAGATTGATGTCCAGGGTGCCCTGCAGGTCAAGGAGCGTTTCCCCGAGGCCGTGTTGATCTTTATCAAGCCGCCTTCGCTTGAGGTGTTACGCGATCGCCTGGTCGGTCGCGGTACCGAGACGCCCGAGACGATCGAGCTGCGCATGGCAAACGCCGCCGATGAACTTGCCCTTGCCGACCGCTACGACGACGTCGTGGTGAATGACGATCTCGACCGCGCGACCGATGAGCTCGTTCGCGTTCTCGATATGCATGAAAGGATCTGAGGTCCGTGTCCGTTGTAAAGCCTTGTATTGACGATCTTCTGGAGAAGACCGATCACAACCGCTTCCTGCTCGCCTCGCTTGCCTCCAAGCGCGCCTGCGACATTAACAGCATGCTGCGCGGCCAGCACAACCGCGTGCTTGCCGTTCAGGATGTCGATGACATTACCATTGGCCTCTCCGGCGCCGATACCATCTCGATGGCTATGGACGAGATTGTCGACGGCGATATCTCCTACGACGAGGCTCGTTACAAGAAGGCGCTCGGTCACAAGGTTGCTGAAGCCTAAATGGCAGCTCGCGTCTGCCTGGTCCACTATCACGAGGTTGGACTGAAGGGCAAGAACCGCGCACATTTTGAGCATATCCTCATGGATAACATCAAGGCGGCCTTGGCCGCCTTTTCCGTGAATGCCGTGTCTCGAATTTCCGGTTATATCCTCGTGACCTTTAACGAGCATCAGGCCGACGAGGCGGCGCGTGTCATTCGCACCGTCCCCGGCGTTGCCCGCGTGTCCCTGGCATATCACACCAACCGCGACCCGCAGGAGTACTGCGCCGCCGCCGTGAAGGCGCTGCACGAGTTTGGTCCCTTCGATTCGTTTAAGGTGCATGCCAAACGCTCTAACACCGACTACGAGCTCACCTCGATTGATATCAATCGTCAGGTTGGCGAGGTACTGTGCGAGGCCTTCCCCGATAAAAAGGTCCAGATGCACGACCCCGACGCGATGGTGCACGTACTGGTGGTCCAGGGTAGCGTTTACGTGTATGCGCGCTCCGAGCGCGGCGTGGGCGGTCTGCCGGTGGGTTCCGCCGGCAAGGTTGTGACGCTCCTGTCGTCGGGCATCGATTCTCCGGTGGCGACCTGGATGCTCGCGCGTCGCGGCGCGGTGTGCGTGCCGGTACATTTCTCCGGTCGTCCGCAGACACCCGATACGAGCGAGTATTTGGTGCGGGACATTATCCGTGCGCTTGCGCCGGGCGTCCAGATCGGCCGCCTGTACGTGGTGCCGTTTGGCGATTGCCAGCGTGAGATTTCCGTGGCCTGCCCCAGCAACCTGCGCGTGATCATGTACCGCCGCATTATGTATTCGGTTGCCGAGCGCATTGCGCATATCGAGGGCGCCAAGGCTATCGTGACCGGTGAATCGCTCGGTCAGGTTGCCTCCCAGACGCTCGAGAACATTATGGCCGTCAACGAGGCCGTCAAGATCCCCGTGTTCCGCCCGCTGATCGGTTCGGACAAGCAGGAGATCATCGCGCGTGCCGAGGAAATCGGTACCTTCGATATCTCGACCGAGGCTGCTCCCGATTGCTGCACGCTCTTTATGCCGCGCCGCCCCGAGACGCACGCAAAACTCGATGCCGTGCATGAGGCGTGGGAGCTGTTCGATCACGAGGAGATGATTGAGCGCTTGCTCAAACAGACCGAGTACATCGACTTCGAGAGCAACACGTACAAGGCCCCTAAGACCTTAAAACGTAAACATCCTCAGCTTGCTCCACGTGAGATTTACCAAGATCACGAATAATGTTGTGTATAGACCGGCAGTGCATTTGCATCGTCGGTCTTAATCTACCTGGGCATTAGGCGATAAACGGTTCATTTGTCGACGTGTATCTGAATAAATGGACACTATCCTGCAAGGTTTTGGTCAGCTTTTGGTTTGACTTCGATAACCGGTGTGGGCGTGCGGAGGCTACGGCGCTTGTTTCCTGACACGATGGTGTTGGGAGGTGTTTGCTATGGCGCAACGCGAGCAACACGAACGGGTTAAACGGATGGACCGCTGGGCAGAAAAGCTGCTCGGCCATAAGGCGATGGTCGTGGCGATTCTGATTGTCATTGCCGCCGCGAGCGGCTTGGCGATGGCAAGTTTTGGTAGCCGCTCCAGCGGCGTGTCGTTTGAGCGTGGTGATGAGGCGGGCGCCTCGGATGTGCGCGGGGCCGGGGATGGGTTACCTGGTGATGCCGATGAGTCGTCTGCCAAGAGTTCTTCTGCTACTGAGGTGTACGTCGATGTCGATGGCGCCGTTGCGAGGCCTGGCGTGTACCGGCTCAAAGACGGAGCGCGGGTGTCCCAAGCGATCGATGCCGCCGGAGGGCTCACGGCTGAGGCGGATGTGACAGGGCTTAACCGTGCGTCCAAGATCACAGATGGTCAAAAGATCTATGTTCCGATGGTGGGGGAGCAACAAGCGGCTGCGGCGGTCGGCGGGGTCGATAGCGGTGCTGCCATGACTGCTGGTGCGGGGTCTTCGTCGGGGCTTGTGAATATCAATACGGCAAGTGCGGCGGAACTGCAGACGCTTTCGGGCATCGGGCCTTCTACGGCCCAGTCGATTATCGATGAGCGGACTCAAAACGGGGCCTTTGCCTCGGTCGATGACCTCATGCGCGTATCGGGGATCGGTGAGAAAAAGCTCGCCAAAATTAAAGATTGCATCTGCGTATGAGTGTGTCCGAGTGCGAGCATGTGATGCCGCCGCGGCCCCTGATGCCGTGGACGATGGCCCTTTGTTCTGGCTTGTGTGCGAGCTGCGGCCTGGTGCTTAACGTGGCAGCCGATTTGCTGCTGGGAGAGCGGGCAGCGCCCGTCACATTGCTTATGGCCATTCCCGTTGCGGCTGTCGCGTGCATCGTATTGGCTCGGTTTTGTATGCGTCTTGTGAGGTGGAGGCGATGGCTGTATGCCGCGTCCCTCGGCCTCCTTGCGGGAGCGGTCGTGTCCGCGGGTTGGGCGATAGGGGCGCTGCGTGCTTCGACGGCACTGGATAATCGAGCTGCGAGCAGTCTCGAGTTTGTTGTACAGGGTGACCCATCCATCAATGACGGGACGTACTCCTATACCTGTGATTCATATGCGGGTGGAAAGCGCTTGGGCGAGATACGGCTGTCGTGTGATCGTGAGCTCGGTGCCGGTTCGCATGTGCATGCTGTCGGTCGAATTTCGCGTTTTGAGAATGATGCGTATGGGCGCTCACGCGTGCTTCGGGGCGAGCTTCGAAAAGTTAAGGTCATCCGGTTGGTATCGGTTGACGAGGGCTTTCCGGGGCTGTTGCCTTGGCTGCGAAACGAGCTCCTTGCCGTTATCGCGCCCGAGACCGATCCGGCGCGCTCGCTCATTGCCGGCGTTGTCTGCGGACGCTCCTCCGAGCTGCGTGCTCAGCCGGCGGGCGATTTGTTTTCGGTAACGGGCACCGCACATCTTATCGCCGTCTCGGGCAGCCATCTTGCCATCGTTGGGTTTGTGATTGAGAGCGCCCTGCAAAAGACTCGCCTCTCTCGTGGGCTGCAGAGAGGGCTGTTGGTGCTGGCCCTTGCTGCCTATGCCGTCTTTACGGGCGCTTCGCCCTCGGCCGTGCGCGCGTGCTGTATGGTGGCGGTGACGCTTGTCGTCAACGGCGCCGGACGTCGTCGGCATGGCCTTTCGGCTCTATTTTTGACCATGACAATCTTTATGTTGCTGCGGCCGACAGTATTGTTCGAGATGGGTTTTCAGCTATCGTGCGCCAGTGTTTTTGCCATCCTTTGTTTTTGCCCCTACGCTACCTACGCCTTGGGCGAGCTGGGCGTGCCATCGGGGGTTGCCAGTATTTTGTCCGTCACGCTGTGCTCACAGATCGCGACACTTCCCGTAACCATTCCCGCATTTGGGATGTTTTCGCTCATTGCCCCGCTTGCAAATGCCGTGATCGGTCCGGTGATAAGCGTGCTGCTCGCATCTTCGGTTGTGCTGGTGCCTTGCTCGCTTGTGCCGCTCTTGCGCCACGGGGCGCTTGTGGTGCCCATGGCTATCGCTCGCTGTGCCCTGTTCTTTGAGCAGCTCTTTGCTGCCGTTCCGGGCGCATCCGTAAGCGTTCCGCCCGATACGCCCTTGGTATACGTGGTGCCTTTTTCGCTGGTGGTCCTCTTGGTCTTGTGGCCACGCCCCCGCGCGCGGCCCATGGCAGTGGGGCTGCTGTGTTTGATGCTTGTAGCGGGCGTTCCGTATGTCTATTGGGATCGATGTGCGCCGCCTTCGGTGACAGTCCTTGATGTTGGCCAGGCCGATGCGATTCTGGTTCGTCAGGGTGGCGCCGTGGCGCTCGTCGACTGTGGGCTCGACGCGCGCGTGGTGTCGGCGTTGGTTCGCAATAACGTCCACCATATCGACGCCGTCTTCGTGACGCATTGGGATGAAGACCATTGGGGCGGTCTTCCCGACGTACTCGATCGGTTTTCGGTGGGAACCATTGCGGTTGCGGCGGATGCGCTGGGCAGCGCGCCTGCTGAGGTTCTGAATCGCCCAGGCGTCACGTATCGGCAGGTGGCTCGCGGAGACACAGTCGATATCGGCGCATTTCGGGCTCGTGTGATGTGGCCGTTTGATACGGTTGACGGTGAGGGCAATGAGGACTCGCTTGTCTTGCTGCTCTCCTATGCTCAGGAAGGCAAAAGCCTGCGTATGCTCCTCACTGGTGATGCCGAGCTCGATCAGGAGCGCGAGTTTGTACAGGAGGTGGGTGATATCGATGTGCTCAAGCTGGGCCATCACGGCTCAAAAGATTCTGTCGATACAGACCTGCTGGAAACCCTTAAGCCCGAGCTCTCTATTGCGAGCGCGGGCGAGGGCAACCGCTACGGCCATCCATCCGATGCCTGCATCGATGCCGTTAGCGATGCGGGCGGCGCGTTCGCATGCACTATCGAGAGAGGCGACATTACCGTCTCGCCGACTGCGGCCGGTTTTGCCATGCGATGTCAGCGACCGTGATGCTGCCGTTGGCGCGGGACCAACCCGTGGGATAGAATGGCACGGTACGAACAGGAGAGCCTGCGGGAGGGGAGCGCGATGTCTGAAACCGGTCTGCTGCCGGCATATCTGATTGTCGGTACCGACGGAGTCAAGCGCGACCACGCCGTCTCGCGTATGAAAGCACGTCTGGAAAAGTCGGGTATGGTCGAGTTCAACCTCGACGAGCGCGACATGACCAAGGACCCCGATATCGAGTCCATTATCGGATCGCTCAACACTTTTCCCATGGGCAGCGAGTTTCGCTTGGTAATCCTTGACGGCTGCTCAAAGCTCGCCAAGGCGGTCTCGGAGCCGCTTGTCGAGTATTTAGCGAGTCCAAGCCCCACAACGGTCTGTCTCATCATCGCCGACTCGCTTGCCAAGAACACGCGCCTGTATAAGGCGATCGCCAAGATCGACAAGAAGGCCGTGATCGATTGCTCCGGCACCAAGCGCTGGGAGCTACCGCGCCGCGTGCAGCAGATGGCGACGCAGCACGGCAAGTCGATCTCGACGGCGGCCGCCGAGGAACTCGTCTCGCGTTCGGGTGAAAACACTCGCATGCTCGATAACGACTTGGCCAAGCTTGCCCAGATGGTCGATGCGCCGCAAATTGAGCTTGCCGATGTGGAACGCTGGATCGTGCGCACGGCCGAAGTTCAGCCTTGGGATTTTCTCAACGCGGTCTCGGCTCGTGATATGCGCCGCTCGCTTGAGCTCTTTGGGCTGCTACCCGCCAAGAGCTATGTGTGGACCTACACGCTGCTGTGCGGACGCATTCGCGAGCTTATCGTCGCCAAGGCGCTCGATGCGCGTGGGCAGGGTCGCGAGCTTGCCGCGACGCTCAAGCTTCAACCCTGGCAGGTTAAGAATCACCTGACCTGGGCACGCCGCTTTTCGATGGCGGAGCTCGTCGCGGCGCTCGAGGGCGCGGTCGATGTTGAGCTCGCTCTTAAGGGTTCGGCCGATTCTCAGAACGCGCTTTTGCTCTGGATTACGAACATCTTGAGAAAATCGTGATGATACCTGTCTATTTGACAAATTCGTTCTATCCCTTTGAGGGGGAGCGTGCTATAGTAGGCGCTTGCATGACCTCACCGTGTCTCAGAGGTGTCATACATTTTTTGCAAGGAACTCGAAAGGAACTCCAGAAGTGGCAAACATCAAGTCTCAGAAGAAGCGTATCCGCACCAATGAGGCAGCTCGCATGCGTAACAAGGCTGTCAAGTCCGAGCTCAAGACGCTGACCAAGCACGTCCAGTCCGCCGTCGCCGAGGGCGACGCCGAGAAGGCCCAGGCTGCCCTCAAGACCGTCACCAAGCGTCTCGACATGGCTGCCGCCAAGCATGTTATCCACAAGAACCAGGCTTCCAACCGCAAGTCCGGTCTTGCCAAGCTCGTGAACAGCATCAACGCCTAAGTTGTAAATTTCACACCACACAGATTACGCGCATAAATGGAGCCTGTTTTATGGAACAGGCTCCATTTTTTGTATCGCTCGGGTAAGATAGTCCGCATGAATACTTCAATTGACATTTCCCACATCCGCAACTTCTCGATCGTTGCGCACATCGACCATGGCAAGTCCACGATCAGTGATCGCATCCTCGAGCTCACCCATACCGTCGACGAGCGCGACATGGAATCGCAGCTGCTCGACACCATGGATATCGAGCGCGAGCGCGGCATCACGATCAAGTCCAATGCCGTTCGCGTTTCCTATGACGCCGACGATGGCGAGACGTATCAGTTCAACCTGATCGATACGCCGGGCCACGTGGACTTCACCTACGAGGTCTCGCGTTCGCTTGCCGCTTGCGAGGGTGCGGTGCTCGTCGTCGACGCCACGCAGGGCGTCGAGGCGCAGACCGTCTCCAACGCGACGCTCGCCATGAACGCCAACCTGGATATCGTGCCCGCTATCAACAAGATCGACCTGCCGTCGGCACACCCCGACGAGGTTAAGACCGAGATCGAGGATGACCTGGCGATTCCAGCCGACGATGCCGTATGCGTATCGGGCAAGACCGGCGAGGGCATCCATGATCTGCTGGAGTCCATCGTCTTTTTGATCTCACCGCCCAAGGGCGATGCGACGGCGCCGCTCAAGGCGCTCATCCTGGATTCGTATTTTGACGAGTACCGCGGCGTCGTTGCCACGGTCCGCGTCTTTGACGGCTCCATCAAGAAGGGCGATACCCTGCGCATGATGCAGGCCGAGGGCGACTTTTTGGTCGATGGCGTGGGCGTCAAGCGTCCCGCCGAGACTCCGGTCGACGCGCTGACGGTCGGTGAGGTGGGCTACGTGGTCACGGGCCTGAAGGACCCTGAGGCCGTTCGCGTGGGCGATACCCTCACGTGGGCGTCGAATCCCTGCCCTGAGCCGCTTCCCGGTTACCGTGAGGCCAAGCCCATGGTCTACACGGGCTTGTTCCCGATCGACAACAAGGATTATGAGAACCTGCGCGACGCTCTCGATAAGCTGCATGTCAACGACCCGTCGTTGGTGTGGGAGCCCGAGACCTCGGTGGCGCTCGGCTTTGGCTTCCGCGTTGGCTTCTTGGGCCTGCTGCATATGGAGGTCGTCAAGGAGCGCCTGGAGCGCGAGTTCAACCTGGACCTCATCGCCACGAGCCCTTCGGTGGACTACCACGTCTACAAGACCGACGGCGAGATGATTGATGTCCGCAGCCCGCAGGATCTGCCCGAGGCTACGCGCATCGAGCGCATTGAGGAGCCCTACCTCAAGGCCAAGATTATCTGCCCGCCCGAGTATACGGGAGCCGTCATGCAGCTCGCTATCGAGCACCGCGGCATTACGACCGACATGATCCACCTCACGAGCAAATCGGTCGAGATGCGCTTCGACATGCCGCTCGCCGAACTCATCCTGGACTTCTTTGACCAGCTCAAGAGCCGCACCAAGGGCTATGCGTCGCTCGATTATGAGTTCAACGAGTATCGTCCCTCCGAGCTCGTCAAGCTCGATATCCTGCTTTCGGGCGACGAGGTGGACGCGCTTTCGTTTATCGTGCACAAGGACAAGGCCTATGGGCTGGCCCGCGGGTTGTGCGACAAGCTTAAGGAAATTATTCCGCGCCAGCTGTTCGAGGTGCCCATTCAGGGTGCCATCGGCAACAAGATCATTGCCCGCTCGACCGTCAAGGCGCGCCGCAAGGACGTTTTGGCCAAGTGCTATGGCGGCGATATCTCGCGTAAGCGCAAGCTGCTCGAGAAGCAGAAAGAGGGCAAGAAGCGCATGAAGGCCATCGGTTCGGTCGAGGTCCCGCAAGAGGCCTTTATGGCGATCCTCAAGGTGGACGAGTAGTTCCATGGCGCTTTCTGAATACAGTACGCGGCTGCTGGGTGCCTATGCCGAGCAGCCGTTCCTTATGGCTCCCATGGCCGGCGTGACCGATCCCGCCTATCGCATCATGTGCCGCCGCCGCGGCGCCAATCTTGCCTATAGCGAGATGGTGAGCGTGGCGGGCCTTGCCTATGCCAGCAATAAGACGTGGCGCTTGGTGCTGCCGGCAGACGAGGAGCGGCAGATCTGCGTACAGCTCTTTGGCTCCAAGCCCGATCAATTTGCGAGCGCCGTCGCTGCCGTCGAGGAGCGTGTGGGCGATCGCCTGTCGCTGATCGATATCAACATGGCCTGCCCGGCTCGCAAGGTCGTCACCAAAGGCGAGGGCTCGGCGCTCATGCGCACGCCCGAGCTGGCCGAAAAGATCGTCGAGGCGGCGGTGGGCGCGGCGCACGTGCCCGTGACCGTTAAGATCCGCAAAGGCTTTTACGCCGAAGATCGCAATGCCGCGACGTTTGCCCAGATGCTCGAGGGGGCGGGCGCCGCTGCTGTGGCGGTGCATGGTCGCTGTGCCACGCAGCTCTATACGGGTCAGGCCGATTGGTCGGTCGTCGATGAGGTGGCCGATGCCGTCGAGATTCCCGTTATCGGTTCGGGCGACGTGTTCTCGGCCGAGGATGCCGCGGAGCATCTGCGCAACTCGGGTGCCAGCGCGGTGTTTATCGCACGCGGTATCTACGGTAATCCCTGGGTCTTTGGTGATGCTCGCGCCCTTGCGCTCAATGGCGTACCGGTGCCGGTGCGCAGCTCTGTCGAGCGCCTGGACGCCCTGCGCGAGCATCTCACGCTGACGCATGAGCTTCTGCCGCTCATGTCACGTGCCCGTACGTATGCAAGCTGGTATCTAAAGGGCATGCCCCATGCTGCAGCCTGGCGCGCCCAGGTGGTGCGTTGCTCCACATATGAGGAGTTCATGGCATTGGTCGATGATATCGAGCGCGATGTGGTGGCCTGCGAGGCCGCACTTGCCGCTGGCGAGTCGGTGCCCGCCCATCCGCTGGAGGCCTAACGGTGGCCGTTACCGCGCTGTACGTGCATGTGCCGTTTTGCGCTCAAAAGTGTCGGTACTGCGACTTTGACTCACGCAGTTTTGCTCCGTGCGACCTGAGCGCTGCGCTCGATGCCTATTTTGTGCAGCTGTATGCGCGCCTTGATGCCTTTGGAGACACCGGGGCGCTTGCACAGGTCCGCACCGTCTATGTTGGCGGCGGCACACCGTCGCTGGCGGGAGAGCGTCTGGTGGAGCTTGCCCGGCGTATTTGCATGTGGTGCAAGCCCGTTGAGTTTACCTGCGAGGCTAATCCTGAGTCGCTGACCGCCGAGCTTGCCGCTGCGCTTGCCAAGGTTGGTGTCACGCGCGTCTCTCTGGGCGTGCAAACGCTCGATAATGCCGAACTTACCGCCATCGGCCGTATTCACGATGCCGATCGGGCGCTCGCTGCCATCACGACGGTTAAGGACGCTGGGCTCGATGTGTCGTGCGACCTTATGTGCGGCCTTCCCGGGCAGACCGCAGCGAGTTGGAAGCGCACGCTCGATGGCGTGTTGGCAGCGCTGCCGCAACATGTGTCGGTGTACCCTCTCACGCTCGAGGAAGGCACGCCGCTCTACCGCATGGCGTTCTACGACGAGTCGCTCGAGCCCGACGAGGATTTTCAGGCTGCGTGCATGGAAGCGGCGCGCGAGCGTCTGGGCGCGGCCGGCTATCACCCGTATGAGGTGGCAAGCTATGCACTCGACGGACATGAGTGCTCGCATAACATTGCCTATTGGACCGGACGGGGCTATCTGGGCCTGGGTCGCTCTGCCGCGGGCATGCTCGACGCCGAGGATTTCGATCGCTTGGCCGGGCTTTATCCCGGCGTGTCCGCTCGCGGCGATGCGTATCGCGTGCGTCTGGTGCAACGCGACGATGCCGCGACGACGTTTGATGCCGAGTATCTGTCGCAGCGCGAGGCGGCGGCGGAGGATTTGATGCTCGCCTGTCGCATGACGCGTGGCATTGGGCCCGACCTGTTGGTTCGCTCGGCAAGCGTGATTCCTGCAGGCGAGCTGGCGGCGTCCTGTGACCGTGCGCTCGAGTTGGGCCTTGCCACCTGGGTACCCGATGATGTCGAGGGGCATGCGGGGCGCATCACCTCAAAAGATGTTGTAGCAGGTCGCGCCCGCGCCCGTTTAGCGCCCACCCACTTGGGCTGGCTCGATGGAAATATGCTGTTCGAGCTGTTTTGGGGTCTAGCTTAGGCCGCTCGGGTAGAATTACCGCAATATATACGCTGCTGTGAGCAGGAGGTTGCCGCGCATGGCGACGATGAACGAAAAAGATTACTACGAGATCTTGGGTGTCTCCAAGGACGCCACCTCGCGTGATATACAGAAGGCCTTTCAGCAAAAGGCCCGCAAGCTCCATCCGGACGTCAACAAAGAGCCGGATGCCGAGGAAAAGTTTAAAGAGGTTTCCGAGGCCTATGCCGTGCTTTCGGACGAGCAGAAGCGTGCGCGCTATGATGCCATGCGCTCGGGCAATCCCTTCGCCGGCGCTCCTTCTGCTTCGCCCTATGGCGGCGGCTACGCCGGCAGCGCAGGCTATGGCAATCCCTTTGAGGGCGGCTTTCCCTTTGGTGGCGCCTGGGGCCAGCAGCGTCGCAGCCAGGCTGCCTATAATCCCGAGAACGGCGCCAACGTGGTCGTCGATATTAAGCTCGACGCCAAGGAGGCCAAGGGCGGTGCCCGCAAGACCGTCCGCTATACGCGCTTCGATACCTGTGGTCATTGCGGAGGCTCGGGTTCTGTCTCGTCCGAGCATGCACATACCTGTCCGAGCTGCGGCGGTCGCGGCCACATCGACGTCGACCTGTCCTTCCTGTTTGGTGCCGGCACGTTCCAGTCGGTCTGCCCCGAGTGCGGCGGTTCCGGTAAGGTCGTCGCCGACCCCTGCCCCGATTGCGGTGGCAGCGGGCGGACCCGTGTGACCTCCGAGCAGACGATTGAGTTTCCTGCCGGCACGCATGATGGCGACGAGATCCATATTGACGGCATGGGTCACGCCGGCACCAACGGTGCCTCGGGCGGCGATTTGGTCGGGCGCGCCCATGTCGAGGCCGAACGCCTGGAGGGCAAGGCTCGTACCGGTTTTTACCTGATGGGCATCGTGGCGCCTTTTTTGGTGCTGTCGGCCATCTCGGGCGTGTTCTCGGCCTTTGCCATGATGTGCTTTGTTCCGTTTGCCATGGGCTTGTTCATGGTGCTCTCGGACGGCGTGCTTCACCGCAGCCTGCTGTGGTGGAAGCGCGGCGCGATGCAGTTTGCCAACGGTTTTGCCAACGGATTTATGTTTGCTCTCGTGTCGGTTTGGTTTGCGAGCTGCTCGCAACGTGCCATGCTTTCGCCCTACGCAATGCAATAACATCAAACCCTTTGTTTGCGGTCGGCCCAGCTTGGGTATAGGACGCACTGTGACAATAATGAAAGTCGGAAGGATTCGGTCGTGTCGGAAAATAGGGATTACTACGAGGTACTTGGCGTCGACAAGGATGCCGACGCGCGGACGATTAAGCGCGCGTTTCTAAAGAAGGCCCGTATCGTACACCCGGACGTTTCGGACGACCCCGATGCCGAGGCCAAGTTCAAAGAGCTCAACGAGGCATATTCCGTTCTTTCCGACGAGCAGAAGCGTGCAAACTACGATCGCTACGGTTCGCCCGACGGCCCCGGTGGCTCCGGCTATGTCGACATTAACGATATCTTTGGCGGCATGGGCATGGACGACCTCTTTTCGTCGTTCTTTGGCGGCGGCGCCGGCGGTGGCGCCCGAAATCGCCGCGAGCGTCGTCGCGGCCGCGATATGGCCATCTCCCTTTCGGTGACCCTTGAGGAGGCGGCGCTCGGTTGCAAAAAGACGATCAGCTATGACCGCCTTGCCCCCTGTGATGATTGCAATGGCACCGGTAGGGCGGAGGGTGCGGCCGAAAAGCAGTGCAGCCGTTGCCACGGCACGGGCTATGTCACGACGGTCCAGCGCTCGTTCCTGGGTCAGGTTCAGTCCTCTTCGCCCTGCCCCGACTGCCATGGCGAAGGCACGGTCATCGACCATCCCTGCGAGACCTGCGACGGTCAGGGCCGCACGCCTTCGCATGAAAAGATCGACATCGATATCCCTGCCGGCGTCTCGACCGGTCGCCAGCTGCGCGTGAGCGGCTTTGGCGAGGCAGGCCTTCGTGGTGAGCCCTCGGGCGACCTGATCGTCAACGTGCGCGTCGCCGATCACGAGCGTTTTAAACGCAACGGCGACGACCTGTACCTCGTGAGCGATATCTCGATTGCGCAGGCTGCGCTCGGCTGCGAGATTAAGGTTGAGGGCATTTTGCCCGACGAGGTCGTCAAGGTGTGCGTCCCCGCCGGTACGCAGTACGGCGACACCGTGAGTGTCAACAACTACGGTATGCCCCGTATCGGCGGTGGCGGCTCGCGTGGACGCTTGATCGTTCAGCTGCGCGTGCTCGTCCCTTCGAACCTTTCCGCCAAGCAGCGCGAGCTGCTCGAGGCTTTCGCCGCCGAGTCGGGCGACGATGTCGCTTCCGGCAAGAAATCGGTGACCGATCGCATTAAGAGCGCTCTCGACGACATCCTCGATTAAGGAGCCCGCGTGCTCGCACCTCATATCTCTGTTGTCAACCTCGGCTGCCGTGTCAACCGGGTTGAGTCCGACCGTATCACTGCCGATCTTATGCGCCTGGGTTTTGCAATGGTGGAGCCTCAGGATGCGGAGCTTATCGTCATTAACACCTGTGCCGTTACGGGCGAGGCCGAGGCCAAGACCCGTAAGGCCGTCCGCCATGCGCTGGCTCATCCAAAAGAGCCCTATGTGGTCGTGACCGGGTGCGTTGTCAATTTGCACCCCGAGGAGCTTCTGGATCTTTCGGACCGCGTGATCGCGGAGCCGTCTAAGATCGATGTCGCCAAACGCGTCTGCGAGGTGCTGGGCGTTGAGTCCGATAGCGTGGCCGCCTGTAGCGACGGCGACGTGGTCGACGCGCTCGGTCGCTCGCGTCTGGGTGTGAAGATCCAGGACGGCTGCAACCATCGTTGCACCTATTGCATTGTGTGGAAGGCCCGCGGCCCCGAGCGCTCCGTGCCGGTCGAGTCTGTGCTCGAACAAGTTCGTGAGGCTCAGGAGGCCGGCGTGCCCGAGGTGGTGCTGACGGGCGTGAACCTGGGCGCCTACGATGGCAAGAGTGCGACCGACGAACACGTCGAGATCGATGAGCTGCTCGAGGCCATCATGGAGCGTACGTCTATTCCGCATGTGCGCATTTCCTCGGTCGAGCCCATGGATATCTCCGAGCCCCTGCTTAAAGTCATGGCGCGCTATCCGCAGCGTATCGCCCCGTTTTTGCACCTGCCCGTGCAGTCTGGCTGCACGGCGACCCTGCATCGTATGGGCCGTCCCTATAGCGCCGAGGCCTTTGAGGAGACGGTGCGCATGATCCGCGCCAACTTGCCTCAGGCGTCCCTTTCGTGCGACGTCATCGTCGGTTTTCCCGGCGAGACGGACGAGGAATTTGAGGAGTCGCTGGCGTTGTGCCGTCGCGTGGGCTTTTCGCGCATGCATGTCTTCCGCTATAGCAAGCGTCCCGGTACCCTTGCTGCCGACATGCCCGACCAGGTGCCGCCCGAGGTTATGGCTGAGCGCAGCCGTCGTATGCGAGCCGCGGCGCAGGAACTCGCCATTGTCGACGCCCGCCGTCGCGTGGGCACCGTCGAGCGCGCCGTGCTCGAGTATGGCGACAACCTGACGCTCGGTTCGTTCCATCATGCCCGTCTTGACGATACCTGCGGACTCACAGCCCCGTGCCTGCTCGATGTTGCTATCATCGGAGTCGATGATTCCGGCTTGGTCCATGCACGCAGGGAGGTTCATGGAAGCCTCGAAGATTAGACTTACCGTTCCCGATGGAATTGATCCCTCGCGCGTTTTGGGTGCCGGCGACGGCGTCCTTCGTGCGCTCGAGAGCTTGGTTCGCGCCCGCGTGGTCGCCCGTGGCGACCGTATCGCCGTGTGCGGTGACCCGGACGAGGTCGAGCTCGTGGCGCGCTTTTTCGAGCATGCTTTTCGCGAGGTTGCCGCCGGTCGGACGCTGTCTGTCGACGATGTCTCTCGCTGCCTGGCCGTCTTGCGCGACGGTGAGTACGGGGCTACGTCGCTTCGCGATGATGTGCTGCTTTCGTATCGCGGTCGTGCCATTCGCCCCAAGACGCTCGGTCAAAAGCGCTATGTGGATGCCATCCGCTCGCATACCATCACGTTTGGCTTGGGTCCTGCCGGTACCGGTAAGACCTATCTGGCCATGGCGCTTGCCGTTGCCGCGCTCAAGCGTCACGAGGTGGGCCGTCTGATCTTGACGCGTCCGGTTGTCGAGGCGGGGGAGAACTTGGGCTTTTTGCCCGGTACCCTCGAGGAAAAGATCGATCCCTACATGCGTCCGCTCTACGACGCCCTTTTTGACATGATGGATCGCGAGCGCACCGATGAGCTTATGGAGCGTGGCGTGATCGAGATCGCCCCGCTTGCCTACATGCGCGGTCGTACGCTGAGCGATGCCTTCGTGGTGCTCGACGAGGCTCAAAATACCACGCCCGAGCAGATGAAGATGTTCCTGACGCGCCTGGGCTTTAACTCCAAGTTTGTGATTACCGGTGACCTGAGCCAGCGTGACTTGGTAGGTCGTCGCGGCGGTCTTGCCGACGTTGAGCAGATTTTGGGTCGTGTCGACGATGTCGCGTTTTCGCACCTCGAGCGTGCCGACGTGGTGCGTCACGCCTTGGTGGGGCGAATCGTCGAGGCATATGATGCTTATGATGACGTGCGCGAGAAACGCGTGCGCGACCGAAAGGAGTCCCGTTGAGTGTATTGATCAGCAACGATGCCGAGCTCGATACGCTGCTTGACGCGCAGGAGGTAGAGCACATCTGTGAGGTCGTGCTTGCTGCCGAGGGCGTTGAGCGAAAAGTCGAGATTTCCCTTTCGTATGTCGATGAGGATGAGATGCGCGAGCTCAACCACGAGTGGCGCGGTATCGACCGTACCACCGATGTCCTCTCGTTTGAATGCGACTCGGCCTTTGACGAGGATATCCCAGCCGACGAGACGCTCGAGCTCGGCGATATCATCTTGGCCCCGCAGGTCATTGCCCGTCAGGCCCCCGGCTTTGGCAATAGCCCTGCCGATGAGTGCCGCCTGATGCTCGTGCATGGCATGTTGCATTTACTGGGCTACGATCATATCGAGGACGACGAGGCCGAGGTCATGGAGGCCCGCGAGGACGCCATCCTGCGCGATCTGGCGCTCGAGCGCGGCGAGGACCCCAAGCTGGTTCACGTCGGCCCCATCACCAACCATGCCCACGACTAGGAGCCGTCTATGATTCCCGGATCGAACAAGGACCATCCGTCCTTTTTAAAGTCGTTCTCCTACGCCATGGAGGGCTTCGTTACCGCCGTCAAGACCGAGCGTAACATTAAGGTCATGCTCGTGGCGGGTGTGTGTACTGTCATTGCCGGCTGCATCGTGGGGCTCGACATTGCCGAGTGGGCTACGATTATCATTTGCTGCGGCCTGGTGATTCACGGCGAGCTGTGCAACACCGCCATGGAGGCGATTGTCGATTTGGCGACCCAGGAGTTCCATCCGCTGGCAAAGCGTGCAAAGGATATCGCCGCCGCCTCCGTATACGTTCTTTCCATCACCGCCGCGATTGTGGGCTTGTTGGTATTTGCCCACGCGCTCGGCTTTATTTAGAAAGGGATCTTCATGTCCGACAATATGCAGCCTATCGATGAAACGCTGGACGACGAGCCCCTGGATGCTGTGGATGCCGAAGCGACTGAGGCTTGCGAGGTCGAGGAGTTCGACCCGTTTGAGGGCATGAGTGACGAGGAGCTCGACGCCCTGTGCGACGAGGACGACAGCCTCGCGGGCTTTGGCGACGTTGAGCCCGGTTTCCGCAGCGGCTTCGTGGCCCTGGTCGGCCGCCCCAACGCCGGTAAGTCCACGCTGCTCAACGCCTGCTATGGCAAAAAGGTCGCCATCACCTCGCCGGTGGCCCAGACGACCCGCCGTCGCATGCGCGCCGTCGTCAATCGCCCTGGCTACCAGCTGGTTTTTGTCGATACCCCGGGTATTCACAAGCCCAAGGACGGCCTGGGGTCCGAGCTCAACAAGAGCGCGCTGTTCGAGCTGAACGATGTCGATGTCGTCGCGTTTTTGATTGATGCCACCAAACCGATCGGCAGGGGAGACGCCTGGGTTGCCGAGCGCGTCAGATGCGCCCGTTCCAAGAAGGTCCTGGTGCTCACCAAGGCCGATGAGGCCGACCCCGCACAGGTCATGGAGCAGCTTAAGGCCGCCCACGAGTTCATGGAATATGACGATGAGATCGTGACGTCGTCGGTCAAGAACTTTAACGTCGATGCCTTCATCGAGACCGTTGCGCACTTTTTGCCCGAGGGCCCGCGTTGGTTCCCCGAGGACATGGGTACCGACGCTTCCGACGAGACGCTCGTTGCCGAGTTTGTGCGCGAGAAGGTCTTGCGCCGCACCCGTGATGAGATTCCGCACTCCGTTGGCGTAATCTGCGATGCGCTCGAGCAGACCAAGAAGGTGCTGCGCGTGCATGCCACCATTTACGTTGAGCGCGAGGGCCAAAAGGGCATCATCATCGGTAAGGGCGGCGAGATGATCAAGCATATCGGCATCGACGCCCGTCGCGATCTTGAGCGCATCTTTGGCACGCAGGTCTTTTTGGAGCTGGATGTGAAGGTAAAGGCCGGCTGGCGTGACGACGAGGCCCAGATTCGCCGTTTTGGCTACAACGCCGAGGACTAAGGGCGCGCGGCGCTCATGGCAGGCTCACGGACATATCGCACAAAGGTACTCGTCCTCGATAAGACCAAGCTCAAGGAGACCGATCTGATCTTGACGATGCTCGATGAGCGGGGTCGGCAGGTCCGTGCCGTGGCAAAGGGCGCGCGCAAACCCGGCGGGCGCCTGGCGGCGCGCTGTGAGCTGTTCTGTACCGTTGATATGCTGCTCGCGCACGGACGGTCGCTTGACGTGGTTTCCCAGGCCGAGCTTATGGAGGCGCCGCTCGGCGCCGCGCCCGATTACGAGACGACCTGCGCCGCAAGCGCGATCGCCGAGGTCGCGCGCGTGTGCTCGTTCGAGGACGCCGAGGACCCGTTTACCTTTGCCATTACGCAGCGAGCACTTGCCCTGGTGGGCAGCAGGCTCGATACGGCACATATGGATCTGCTTGTGGCGGCATATGTCTTTAAGCTGTTGTCGCACGTTGGCTATCGACCCGATTTTTCGGCCTGCGTACTGTGCGGAGACCCCATGCTGTCGTATTTTTCGCCCCAGGCGGGCGGGCTCATGTGCGGGTCGTGCGCGTCGAGCGTTCCGGGTGCCGAGCTGGTGTCGACCGGCGAGGTCGCATGGCTGCGCGCCCTCATGTCCATGACCTTCGATGCGCTCATGGCCGAGAGGGTCGATCCCCATACTGCCGCCTTTTTGCTGGGGCTTTCGCATGTTTGGGCTGCGACGCACACCGATCAGCGTCTTCGCGCGATGGAATTCATGTTGGGTCGGTGATGATGGGCAGACGCGGTCCGCTTGTGGTAACATACCGACCTGTTGGTACCTCGACCTTGGATGCTCGCTCCACCGGCGGCTTCCCAGTCCGAGGCGAATAGAGTCGCCCGCGGGCGACGCGAAACGAAAGGTGAAACAATGACTGTTTCCAAAGAGCGCAAGGCGGAGCTGACTGCCCAGTTCGGTAACACCCCGGTCGACACCGGCAACCCCAAGGTTCAGGTCGCCATCCTGACCGAGCGCATCAAGGAGCTGACCGAGCACATGAAGTCCCACCAGAAGGACTTCCACACCCGTCGTGGTCTGCTCATGCTCGTCGGTCGCCGTCGTCGTCTTCTCTCCTACATCAAGAAGAACGACGTCGTCGAGTATCGTGAGCTCATCAAGGCTCTGGGCATCCGCGACAACATCCAGTAAGGATTTGTACATGCTAAGAGCGTCCTGCGCAGCGGGGCGCTCTTTTTGTGTAAGGGCGTGAACAATCACGCTCTGAAGCGTGGCGGGGGCAGGGGGCCCGCGTCACATGAGAAGCCCGCAGGCAAGGGGCCTGCGGGGTAAAGGAGAACAATGACACTCGTATCCAAGACCTTTGAGCTGTACGGCAAGACCTACACCTTTGAGTCGGGCGAACTTGCCAAGCAGGCCACCGGCGCCTGTCTGGTCAAGCAGGGCGACACCACGATGCTCGACACCGTGGTCGTCTCCAAGGAGCGCAAGAACTACGACTTCTTTCCGCTGACCGTCGACTTCAACGAGAAGATGTACGCTGCCGGCCGCATCCCGGGTGGCTACCTCAAGCGTGAGGGCCGTCCCAGCGAGAAGGCCACGCTCACGGCCCGCATGATCGACCGTCCTATTCGCCCGAGCTTCCCGGACGGCTTCCGCAACGAGGTGCACATCGTCGCCACCTCGCTCGTCGCCGACCAGGTCAACCCCTTCGACGTCATCAACGTCATGGGTGCCTCCCTGGCCATGACGCTCGGCGGCGTGCCCTTCGAGGGCCCGCTTGCGTGCGTGCGCATCGGCCGCAACGTGGAGACCGGCGAGTTTATCGTCAACCCCACCTATGAGGAGCGCGAGAACTCCGATCTGGACCTGGAGCTGGGCGGCTCTGCCGACTTCATCTCGATGGTCGAGGCCGGCGCCGATGAGATCTCCGAGGACGATATGCTCGCCGCCATGAAGTTTGGCCAGGAGGCCCTCGCTGCCTTCTGCCAGGCTCAGGACGAGTTCGTTGCCGAGTGGGAGCAGGTCAACGGCGCTATCGTCAAGAAGGAGTACCCGCTCGACCAGCCTGTCGAGGAGGTCCAGGAGCGCATCTTCGCCCACTACGACGAGATGGCAGCCGCCCTTCGCGACGCCGACAAGCTATCCCGTATCGGCAAGGTCGAGGCTCTGAAGGAGTCCATCCGTGCCGAGTTCACCGAGGAGGAGCAGGCCGCTTGGGAGCGCGAGATCCCCGTGGCACTCAAGAAGCTCGAGAAGAAGGCCATGCGCACCATGGTCGTCGAGACCGGTGAGCGCGTCGACGGCCGTGCCGCCGATGAGATTCGCCCCATTATGGTGAAGGACAACTACCTGCCGCTCGTTCATGGCTCCGGCCTGTTCCAGCGCGGCCAGACCCAGGTGCTCTCCGTCCTGTCGCTCGGCATGCTCAACGAGGGCCAGCGTCTGGATACCATCGAGCCCACCGAGGGCAAGCGCTACATGCACCACTACAACTTCCCGCCGTTCTGCACCGGCGAGACCGGCCGCATGGGTAGCCCCAAGCGCCGCGAGATCGGCCACGGCAACCTGGCCGAGCGCGCCCTGCTTCCGGTGCTCCCCGACGAGAACGAGTTCCCCTACGCCATCCGCGTGGTCTCCGAGGTCATGGAGTCCAACGGCTCCTCTTCGATGGCTTCGACCTGCGGCTCCACGCTCGCCCTCATGGACGGCGGCGTGCCCATTAAGCGCCCGGTCTCCGGTATCGCCATGGGTCTGATCCAGGAGGAGGGCAAGACCGTGGTCCTGTCCGACATCCAGGGTCTCGAGGACTTCCTGGGCGATATGGACTTTAAGGTCACCGGCACCACCGAGGGCATTACCGCTCTGCAGATGGACAACAAGGCCACCGGCCTTACCTTTGACATCCTGGCCCGCGCCCTGCAGCAGGCCAAGGAGGGTCGCGCCTTCATCCTGCAGAAGATGCTCGATGTGATCCCCGAGCCGCGCCACACCACGCGCAGCACCGCTCCGCGCATCGTCTCCATCCAGGTTCCGACCGACAAGATCCGCGACGTCATCGGTTCCGGCGGTAAGGTCATCCGCGGCATCCAAGACGAGACCGGTGCTTTGGTCGACATCCAGGAGGACGGCACCGTCTTTGTCGGCGGCACCGGCGAGTCCGTCGACCAGGCTGTCGAGCGCATCAAGCTCATCATCAAGGTTCCCGAGCCGGGCGAGGAGTACACCGGTCGCGTGGTCTCCATCCAGCCCTTTGGCGCCTTTGTCAACCTGCTGCCCGGTAAGGACGGCCTGCTGCACATTTCCCGCGTCGCCAAGGGCCGCGTGGAGAAGGTCGAGGACGTCCTCAACGTGGGCGACGAGGTTAAGGTTGTCGTCATCGAGGTTGACGATCGCGGCAAGATCTCGCTCGATCGTCTGGATAAGCCCGAGGCTCCGGCTCGTGCCGAGGGTGCCCCCGAGGGCGATGGCGAGCACTTCCAGCGCCGTGAGCGTCCGCGCCGCGAGCGCTCCGAGCGCAGCGACCGTCCGCGCCGTCCCGGTGACAACGGAGGCCGCAAGCCCCGCCGTCACCACGACGCCGAGTAACAGCCGTACATAAGCAGCTCAACAAGGGCGACTCCGGACAGGGGTCGCCCTTTTACTATTCCCGGCGGGGTCCGCGGGTAAAGTTTCCTGCTCTACAGTCCTGCTCGCACGGAGAGCACATTAAGTGCTCTCCGGCTCGTGCGGAACTCGCGATAAACTTTACCCGCGGCCCCCGCCGGGAATAGCAAAAGGGCTGGTGGGTGCGGGTTTCGATTTTGTCAGATAGTCTATTCAGTTATCTGAATTCAGATCTTTAGATAATCGCATGTGCGGCATTACCCCAGATAAAACCGACCAAAATAAACCTGTCCCTTTTTGGCAGGTCTGGGGGGATCGGGGGGGGGGGGGGCGGGGGGGGGGGGGTGTGTGTTTCGTTTCGTCGCCCACCCAACCAATACACTACATCAATTTTTTCGTGGCTTCCAGCCGCACTCCCCCCAACCCCCCCCCCCCCCCCCCCCCCCGCCCCCCCCCCCCCGGCCCCCCAGACC
>NZ_JBQHWK010000012.1:0-64409 GCF_052064015.1 Collinsella sp. HCP3S3_D1 | reverse complement strand
TCCTGGCCTCGATGTCGTGCTTCACCCTCAAGTCGACACGCATAAAAAGCCTCCCATTTCTCATGTCCAAGAAATGGGAGGCAGTTCAAATTAACTGCTCCAACGGGTAAGAAAAAAGCCCCGAGGCAATGCCCCAGGGCTCTTAACGTTTTGATGGTGGACCTGACAAGATTCGAACTTGTGACCTCCCGGTTATCAGCCGGACGCTCTAACCAACTGAGCTACAGGTCCATCATGGTGGAGGTTAGGGGGATCGAACCCCTGACCTCAGGCTTGCAAAGCCCGCGCTCTCCCAGCTGAGCTAAACCCCCACGGATACAGTAATAAACACCCCAGCGGCGACTCGGCTCTCGCTGGGGTGTTTATTGCGAAAGAAAGTGGTGGACCTGACAGGATTCGAACTTGTGACCTCCCGGTTATCAGCCGGACGCTCTAACCAACTGAGCTACAGGTCCATCGCGCAAGGGATATATTAGCCTAGTTGCAAGATGGGAGTCAACAATTATTTGAGAATTTTTTTCTGCCGTATTCTCGCAGGTCAAGCATCCTATTGACCCTAACGGCAACAAAAAGGGCGAACCCGCTCTCGCAGGTTCGCCCCCATACCCCATCTACGCCAGGGCGGCAGAAAGTTGCTGGATTCCGTCGAACGCGGTCTCGGTGTTCTCGCCCGCGCGATCGATCTTTACAACCGAGCCTTTCCAAGTGGGCTCGGAGTCCTTGTCCTGAGCAGGCTTGTACTCGTCGGTCTTAACCACGTAGGCAAAATCGACTTCGTCGCGGTTGGGAAGATCCTGGGTATCAAAGCCGTACTCCAGACCCTCCAGAATCTCGCGCATGGCCTCGACGGTGCTTACGCCCGCCTGCAGCCTACGAACGCCTGTCTCGCTGTTGTACAGAACCGTGGGCGCCAGATACATCGTCCTGATGCGCTGCTGGCGCGTCTTCTCGAGCTTGTTGATCCAAACAACCAACACGGCGATCAGCACCCACCAAACGATGGAAATCACCAAGTCGAGCGGACTGTCGATCTTGTTGAATCCCAGCGAGTACCACAGGTACAGCAGGAAGATCGAAACCAAAGCCGAAACGGCAAGGACCAGATAGTTGCTCTTCTTCATGGCTCTAACCTCCCTTTATTCCTGAGTCTCGTCGTCGTTACCAAGGACCTTATCCAGGTCGTTTTGCAGGCGACGGCCGTGCTTGTCGCGACGCAGGCCAACAAACAGGCCGTATGCCGCAGTTGCGACTGCGCAGATGATCATGTACCAGTGGACCCAGCAGGTGTCCTTCTTGCCGTCGAACTTACCCAGCGGGTTCTTGGCGTCGAAAATCTTCTCTTCCTTCTGCTCCCGATCGTTGCTGGCCGAGGAGTCGTCGCCCTTGGGCGCCGTGGTCGTCGTGGTGGAGCCACTGTCCGAGCTGTTAGGCGTCAGGTTGGGAACCGCGGGCGTCGACGGCGTCGTCGGGTTGGCGGGCGTCGACGGGGTGGTCGGAGTGGTCGGGGTGGTCGGCCTTGCAGGCGCGGCGGCAACCGTCAGCGTACCGAGCTCATCGGTCAGCTCGTAGTTATCCGCGCTCGTCTGCATCCAGTCGATGGTGTAGGTGTTCTGCGAACTACCGACGTTAGTCTGCTTGCCAGTGACGGCGATGCCAATGCGATCGCGCTTAGCCAGGCCGTCGATCGTGACCGTTGCGCTTGTAAGCGCCTGGCCGTCGTAGACCTTGGTAGCGCTGCCCGTCACAACATGCAGCGGGGCCTTGGTGATGCGATAGCTCTTGGCAATCGTTCCGGCGTAGTTACCCTTGCCGGTGATGGTCACGTTGATCGTCGCGACATCGATAAAGTCATCGGTGTCGTAGGAGACCATGTAGTCAGCACCCTCAACGAGTGTCTTGCCTTCGGCGTCCTTCACAACGGGCGTCCACTTATGCTCGACGCCATCGTAGACGGCATCCTTGGGATCATCGACCGTAACGCCCTTGTAGTTATCGCTCGGCGTACCGGGTTCGGACGGAACGATAGACTGCTTGGTCACGGTAAGCGTGCCGAGGTTCTCGGAGACAACCTTGTAGTTCTTGGCCTTGGCCGTCTTGTCGAACGTCAGCTTGTAACCGTTGCTGGAGGAGCCCACCTGGGTCTGCTTGCCGATAGCCTCAAGCGTTGCCTCCTCATCGCCCATCAGGTCGAGCTCGGCGGCGCCGGCAGTCAGCGCCGTGCCGTCGTACACCTTGGTGGCGGAGTCGGTCGTAACCGTCAGCTCGGCAGGCAGAACCTTGATGGTTCCGTCAATCTTCTTGATGTTGAGCTTGGACGTCACGTCCTCGCCCTCGGCGTTACGGATCACCAGGTGGTCCACCGTAGCCTTGACGCCCTCGCCGTTCGCATCCGTAGCGGTTGCGTCCGAGCTGGGCGTGCCGTCAACGGTGTAGCCCTCGGGCAGCTGCGACACGACAACCGTCGCGCCGTGCGCATTGCCATCGTAGGTAAAGATGCCACCCGTCGTGGTGACCACCACGGTGTCCTCGGACTCAGTCACCGTCAGCGTGCCGGTCTCGATGGAGTCAACGGTGTAGTTCGCCTCACGGGCCGTGCCGGTCCAAGCGAGCTTATAGGTGTTCGCCGAATGGCCGACCTTGGTCTGGCTGCCGGTAACACGGAAGTCGACCGTCTCGCCGTTGACGAGGCCGGTGATAGCACCGCCAGCCGTCAGGGCCTTGCCGTTGTAGACGCGCGCGGCGCTCTCGGTCTTGATGAAGACCGGTGCCGGCTTAATGCGGTAGGTCCTCGAGACCGTGCCGGTGTAGTTGCCCTTGCCGACAACCGTCACCGTAATAGAACCGGCGTTGATAAAGTCATCGGTGTCGTAGGTGAGCGTGTAGTCCACACCCTCCTTGAGCTCGGTACCGGTGTAGTCCTTTACCTCGGGAGCCCACTTATGGGTCTGGCCGTCATAGGTCAGGTCCGCAGGATTGCTCACCTGGAGCTTGTGGTACGACGGGTCGTTCGGGTTCACGGACTGAGGCGTGACGATGAGCTTGCCGAGCGTATCGGAAGCAATCGTGTAGTTGCCTTCCTTGGCGGCACCCCAGGCGATGGTGTAGCCGTTGTCGCTGGAGCCGACGTTGGTCTGCGTGCCGTTGGTCACGACATCGGCGTGCTCGCCAGAGACCAGGCCGTGAATGGCACCGTTCTTGTTCGTGAGCTCCTCGCCGTCGTATACCTTGGTGGCGCCCTCGGTCTCGACCGTGATCTTCTTCGGGCTAACCGTGAGCGTGCCAGTCTTGACGGTGACATTCCCGAACATGTCGGTCACGTCATCGCCCTTGGCGTCGAGGATCTTGTAGCTCTTGACCGTGTTCTCGGAAGAGCCGGCGTCGGTCTGAGTACCCTCCATCTTGGCCTTGACCGTAAAGCCCTCGGGCAGGCCCTCGGCCTTAATCTCATCGCTCGTCAGGGCATGGCCGCTGTAGGCATGCGATGCAGAGCCGCTCGTAAGCGTCACGGCCTTGGTAGACGGCGTGACCTTGAGCGTACCGAGGACATCGGTCACCTTGTAGTTGGATTTCTTGGTGTCCTTCCAGTTGATCTCGTAGGTGTTGTTAGAGGAGCCGACCTTGGTGCGGCTGCCGGTGGTCTTGGCAGAGACGGAGTCCTTGCCCTTGAGGCCCTCGACCTTGATGCCGTTGGCGGTCAGTGCCGTGCCGTCGTACTCCTTCTCGCCGCCGTCGGTCGTAACCGTCAGCGGGGCGGGATTGATCTTGATCGTCGCGGTGCCGCGCTTGATGTTGAGCTTGGACGTAACGTCCTTGCCCTGTGCGTTCACAATAACGAGCTCGTCGACCGTGGCCTTGACCTCGCCGTCGGCAACATTGGTCGCCGTGGCCTTGGACTCGGCCTTCTTGACGGTATAGCCCTTGGGCAGGCCGGTGACCTGGACGGTGGTGCCATGCGCGTTGCCGTCATAGGTGGTCTCGACGTTCTTCGGGGAGACCACAATCTCGTCCGCAGACTCTGTCACGACGAGCTTGCCGAGCGTGGCACCCGCGATGGTGTAGTTGCCCTCGTCGGCGGAACCGTCCCAGGTGAGCTCGTAGCCGTTGTCGCTCTCGCCAACCTCGGTCTGGGTGCCTGTGGCGTGGACAGCCGCAGTCTCGCCGTTCTTCAGCCCCTTGATGGTTGCGGCGTCGTGCGTCAGCGACTCGCCGTCATAGACCTTGCTCGCGCCCTCGGTCTCGACCGTGAGCTTGGCAGGCGTGACCTGGTAGGTGCGCGTGACGGTACCGGAGTAGTTGCCAGTGCCGGTAATAGTCACCGTGATGGTGCCGGTCACGTTGATGAAGTCGTCCTTGTCATAGGTGACGGTGTAGTCCACGCCCTCAACGAGCATCTTGTCGCCGTCCTTGACGATAGGCGTCCACTTATGGGCATGGCCGTCGTACTCGACGTCCTTAGGCGAATCGACGCTCATGCCGTAGTCGGCGTCGTCGATGGAGCGGGTCGTGATCTCGAGGGTACCCGGGTCAGTCGCAATGCTGTAGTTGCTCGCCTTGAAGCCGTCGCCCTTGGTGAAGGTGATTGGGTTGTCAACGGGCGCGGCCGTGACGTTGGTCACAGAACCGATTGCCTTGATACCGGAGACCTCGCCCTCGACAAAGCCGTCGCCGCTCACGGTGACATCCTTCGCCTCGAGCGGCGTGCCGTCGTAGACCTTGCTGGCGTTCTTGACGCCGGTCAGCTTGACGGAGCGCTTGGTGATCTCGTAGGTGCGCTCGACGGTGCCGGCGTAGTTGCCGGTGCCGGTAATGGTCACGGTGATGATGCCCGTAACGTTGGTGAAGTCGTCCTTGCTGTAGGCAACGGTGTAGTCGGTGCCCTCGGCAAGTGTCTTATCGCCGTCCTTGACGGTAGGCGTCCACTTGTGGGCCTGGCCGTCGTACTTGACGTCCTCGGGTGCGTCGACGGACATGATGTTGTCCTCGTCGTCCGGGTTGGGGATGATGCTCTTGGCAGTGACGGTGAGCGTGCCGTCATTCTTGGTGATCTTGTAGTTGTCCAGGCTCGTGCCCTTACCGGCGTTGACGGTGTAAGCGTTGGAAGTACTGCCCACGGTGGTCTGCTCGCCGGTGAAGTCGTAGGTGAAGCTCTCACCCTTGACGAGCGAGCCGGCGGTCACGGTGGCCTCGTGCTTGGTGAGCGCGGTGCCGTCGTAGGTCTTGTTCGCGGTGGCGGAGGTAACGGTCACGGGACGCTTGGTGACCTCGAGGGCCGCCTCGCCAGTAAAGACGTTGCCAAACTGGTCGGTCACATCGTCACCCTTGGCGTCCTTGATGGAGTAGGTGCCGACCTCGGCGATAGCGCTCCCAACGTTGGTGACGGAGCCCTTGGTCTTGGCCTCGAGCGTATATCCGGAGGGCAGGCCATAGGTGGTCACGCCAGCGCTCTTGAGCGCCTCGCCATCGTAGGTCTTGGTACCGCCCTGCGGGATCACCATGACCGCGGTCATGTTCTTAGTGACCTTCAGGGTACCCAGGCTCTCCTCGACCTTGTAGTTGGACTTCTTGGCGGTGTCGTTCCAATCGAGCGTGTAGCCGTTGGAACTCTTGCCGACCTTGGTCTGGGAGCCCGTCGTGGTGAAGGCCGCGGTCTCGCCGTTGACGAAGCCGGAAACCTTGCCCTCGGCGGTCAGCGCTGTGCCGTCATACGCCTTGCTCGCGCTCGGCGTAGTCACGGTCAGGGTAGCGGGGGTAATCTCGATGGAGCCCTTGCCCTTGGTGATCTTGAGGTTGTTTGTGACATCCTCGCCCTGGGCGTTGACGATCACGAGGTCATCGACCTTAGCGGCGACAGGCTTGCCCTCGTTCACGTCGGTTACCGTGGCACTTGAGGTGGCGGCCTTGACCGAATAGCCCTCGGGCAGGCCGGTAACAGTCACGTCGACGCCATGCGCCTGCCCATCATAGACGCCCTTGTAGCTGCCGGGGGTCGCCACGATCTCGTCGGCGGTCTCGGTGACGGTGAGCGTGCCGAGGTTCTCGGAGACAGTGTAGTTGGACTTCTTGGCGGTGCTCTCCTTCGCGGCCCAGTCGATGCTATAGGTGTTGGTGCTGGAGCCGACCTTGGTCTGGGAACCCGTCGTCCTAAAGTCAGCGGCCTCGCCGTTGACGAAGCCCGTAATGGAGCCCTCGGCCCTGAGCGCCTTGCCGTCGTAGACCTTGGAGTCGCTGGGCGTGTTCACGGTAAGCGTCGCGGGCGTGATCCTATAGGTGCGCTCGACGGTGCCAGCGTAGTTGCCCTTGCCGGTGACGGTAACGGTCACGGTGCCGACGTTCTTGGTGTCCTCGGAGAAGGAGACCGTGTAGTCGGTGCCCTCGGCGAGCGCCTTCTCGCCGTCCCTGACCTCGGGCTTCTGCTCCTGGCCCTTACCGTTGTAGACGAGGTCCCCGAGCGTGCCCACGGTCATCTTGTTGTTCTCGTCGCCTGGGTCGGGGACGATGCTCTTGGCGGTAACCGTCAGGGTGCCGTCGTTCTTGGTGACAACCCTGTAGTTGCCCTCATCGGCGGTACCCCACTCGATACCCGCGACCTTGTTGTCGGAGCTGCCGACCTCGGTCTGGGAGCCCTCGGTCTGGGCGGTCGCAGTCTCGCCGTCCACGAGACCCTCGATGGTGCCACCCGCGATGAGCGGCGTGCCGTCGTAGACCTTGCTGCCGCTCTTGGCGTTCACCGTGAGCGGGGCAGGCGTGATCTTGTATTTCTTGGTGACGGTACCGGTATAGTTGCCGGCGCCGGCGATGGTCACCTTGATGGTCTTCGCGTTTGTGAAGTCATCGGTGTCGTAGGAGACCGTGTAGTCGGTGCCCTCGGTGAGTTCGTTGCCCTCGGCATCCCTGACCGTCGGGGTCCACTTGTGTGCCTTGCCGTCGTAGACGTGGTCGGACGGGTCGCTGATGGTGTTGCCCTTGTAGCTATCCGGGTTCTCCGGATCGGGCACGATGGACTGTGCCGTCACCTCAAGGGTGCCGAGCTTGTTGTCCATGATGTTGTAGTTGTTCTCTTTACCTTTCTTGAGCTGGTAAGAAATGGTGTTGTCGGAGCTGCCGACCTCGGTCTGGGAGCCGGTCGCGTGGACCTGGCCGTCGCCGGCAAGATCGGTCCCGATAAAGCCGGTACCCTTGCGGTTGGGACCCATGTCGACCCAGTCTTTGGTGAGCGCCGTGCCGTCGTAGACCTTAGAAGCGCTGGCAGAGGTCAGCTCGACATCGCGCTTGTTGATGGTGAGCGTCTGCTCAGCGTACTGGTATCCACTGTAGTTATCGGCAGAAGCACGAACCTCGACCGTCAACGTACCGGCGTTAATCGCCGTGATCTGTGACGGATCGGCGCGCCATTCGCTGTCGGCGCTGCCCTTGACGCGGTACTCGAGATTCACCTTGATGCCGTTGACAGAGGCACTCGCCGAGGCCTTGCCGGCAGTATGCGAGTCGGCATCGTAGGTGTACTCGGCGTTCTTGGGCTTGATGGTAAGGCCGTCCTCTGCAGAGAGTGAAGTGATGGAGAGCTTGCCCTCCTTCTTGGTGATGCTGTAGTTACCCTTCTTGAAGTTGGCGTTGGTGTCGTAATCAATGGTGTTGGTAACCTCGCCCTCGGCAACCGTGGTCACGGAGCCGGTAGCGCGAACGTTGGTGACTTCGCCGTCGACAAAGCCGTCGCCTTCCACGGTGACATTAGGCCTGGTAAGAGCGGTGCCGTCGTAAGGCTTGGAGTCTGTCGCACTTTCGAGAACCACAGAGCGCTTGAGAATCTGGTATTTCACGTCGGCGCTGCCGGAGTAATTGCCCTTACCGGTAACGGTAACGGTAACGGTGCCGACGTTAGTAGCGTCCTTACTGTAAGAAAGCGTGTAGTCAACGTTCTTCGCCAGAGTCTTATCCCCGTCCTTAACGACGGGCTCCTCCTGCTGAGGCTGGCCGTTGTACGTGACGTTCGCAGGAGCCTCCACTGTCATGTTCACGCCAGTCTTGATATCCTTGGGCGTGATGTTCAGCTGGCCATCGACAACCTCGAACGTAACCTTGGAGAAGTTCTGGTTGTTGTTGCTGAAGTCGCTAGGCTTGAGCTCCATGTCGTAGGTGCCGACGTTTGTACCCTTGACAGTGTCGTTGCCGCTAAAGGTGAAGTCGGATTTCTTGTACAACTCATTAGATGCCGAGAATTCATAGCCAGAGACAGACTTCTCGGTGCCATCGTACTCAACGTTGCCGCTGTTCTCGGCAATAGTGACGACGACCTCGTTCTCGTCAGCGGTCACAATGAGTTTGCCGCACTTGGTGGTAACCCAGTAGTCGGCCTCGCTGGTACCTTCGTTGAAGGTATAGTCGAAGGTGTTATCGCTTTCGCCCTTCTCGGTCTGGGAACCAGTAACGTTAAAGGAAACGCCCTCGCCGTCGATAAAGCCAACACCTTCACCCTTGGCGGTTGCGGTGACGGTGCCGTTGGTAAGCGGAGTTCCGTCATACGGCTTGTTGCCGCCCTCGGAAGTCAGCGTCACAAGACGCTTGGTGATCGCGATGCCCTCGAAGCTGGTGGCGTACTGGCCCTCTGCATAGTTGGAGCCAGTGGCGCGCAGCTGCACGGCCTGGTAACCAAAGTGGGTAATCGTGATCTGGGACGGATCGCTCGTCCATGTTTTGCCATCAATGCTGTATTCGACATTCAGGGCATTGCCATGCTTATCGGTCGCGGTCACGGCGCAGGCGGCAAGCGGCGTGCCGTCGTAGACCTTCTGGTTATCGTGAGTGTCCCACACAACACCACCCTGGTCGATTTCGCCACCCTCAATCTTGAGCCAGCCGTCCTCAACCACGAACTCGACGTTGGAGAAGTTCTCATTGGTGTTGGAGAACTGCTCCTTGGCAAGGTTCATATTGTAGCTGCCAACAGCGATACCCTTAGCAGTCGCATCGCCCGTGAACTTAAGGTTGCTTTGAGCGTAAAGGCCGTTATCGGCAGAGAAGTCATAGCCAGTCACGAACTGCGTGGAGCCGTTGTAGGTCTTAGTGTCCTGCTTGCCCTTGATGGTGACGGTGACCTTATCGGTAACCGGGTTCACCGTCAGGGTGCCGTACTCAGGCTCAGAGAAAATGTAGTTGTCTACGCTCGTATTGGCGTTAAGCGTGTAGGTATAGGTGTTCTTCGCCTCGCCAACGTTGGTGATGGCACCGGTGTAGGTAAAGGTTGCGCCCTCGCCCTCGGCAAAGCCGGTCACACGCTCCATCTCTTGTTTGGTGTGCTCGTTGCCATCGTAGGTCCACTTATCAGAGGCAGACTTCATGGTGACGGTGGCTTTATTGATGACGAGAGAGCCGTTCTCAGTCGTGACCTCGAACTCGCTCGACACGTCATTACCCTTGGCATCCTTCACCACGGCGGTGCCGGTGATGTTGTTGGAGTAGGTGCCAGCGTTGGTCTGAGTCGGGTCCTCGGTGGTGAGGCCGGAAACCGTGTACTTGTTGCCGTCGAACGTGAACTCGGTGCTCTCGATACCAGTGGCGGAGTGCTGCTTGCCGTCATAGGTAGCCTTGCCAGAGTTTGCCTTGACCGTGATCTGGTACTTGGCGTCACGGTTGGTGACGGTCAACGTGCCAGGGATGGTGGTGATGTTGTAGTTATCAACCTTGGTGTTGTCGTTCAGCGTGTAGCTAAAGGCGTTGGAGCTCGAGCCGACAACGATCTGGGAGCCGGTGAACTTATAGGTCGCGCCCTCGCCCTCGGCGAAGCCGGACTCGGTCGCAAGCGCAGTCTCGCCGTTGACAAGCGCCGTTCCGTCGTAGGACTTGGTGAGATTGTCGGACTTCAAGGTCACCTCAGCCTTTGAAATGCCAACGTAGCCGTCAGTCACGACAAAGGTGACATTGGTGAAGTTCGTAGCGTCATCGTTGGTAAACTGCGCGGCGGTAAGCCCCATGACGGTCTTACCAGCATCGGTGCGAGCGGCCTCTGCGGTACCGGAGAAGGTCACCTTGTCCTTGGTGAAGAGGTCGTTAGTGGAGTTAAAAGTGTAGCCCTCGGCCTTGTACTCTTTGCCGTTGTAGGTACCGGTCGCGGTCTTACCAACAATGGTCACCGTGATCGGATCGCTGATGGGCTTAACGGTCAGAGTTCCGTTGGAGGTCGTTATCTGATAGTTGTCAGCGTTCGTTCCCTCGGTAAGTTCGTAGGTAAAGGTGTTGTCGCTCGAACCGGCGTTGGTCTGGGAACCGGTCACATGAGCCGTGAACCCCTGGCCCGGCGCAAAGCCGTCACCAGAGACGGTAACGTTGCTGTTGGTGAGCGCGGTGCCGTCGTAGGGCTTCTCATCGTTAGCGGAAGTCAGGGTGACCTCTCGCGGGGTAACGGTCATAGAACCGTCTTTGACAACCTCAAAGGTAACGTTGGAGAAGTTCTTGTTAACGTTAGCGAACTGATCCGCCGTGAGGCCCATGTACGTGGTGCCAGCATCCGTGCGGGCCGCGGTAGCGGTGCCGTTGAAGGTAAAGTCCGTGCCAGCGACCGCGCCGTAGAGCGTGGACTCCTGGCCATCGACGGTCACGTCTGTAACGGTGAAGCCAGAGGCGTTCTTCTCAGTGCCGTCGTACTTCTCGGTGTCGATATTGCCCTTGACCTTAACGACAACGGCCTTCTGAGAGGCGGTCACCTCGAGGGCGCCGCTCCCCTTAGTAATGTTGTAGTTGTCGAGGTTGGTACCCTTGGCGGCCTCATAGCTCGTAATGGAGCTAGCGCTCGTGCCGGCCTCGGTCTGGGAGCCGCCATAGACAACGTTGGCCACCGTGTCGTCGCCGATAAAACCAGTGGCGGTGAAGTCGGTCGCAGTGAGCGGCTGGCCGTCATAGGGCTTGGAAGCGTCCTTGGGTGCAATGGTCACATCGGCCTTGGCAATGGTGAGCGTACCGTTCTTGGTCTTGACCTCGAACTCGCTCGTCACGTCGTTGCCCTGGGCATCGGTCACCTTGGCGGTGCCGGTGATGTTGTTAGCATAAGTACCGACGTCAGTCTTGGCCGGGCTAGAAGTTTCAAGGCCAGAGACGGTGTACTTCTTGCCGTCGACCTCGAACTCATTGGTCTTGAGACCCTTAGCAGAGTGCTCGTTGCCGTCGTAGCTGGCATCAGCGGAGTTGGCCTCGACCGTGATGGTCTGGGTCGCACCGCGAGAAGTCACGTTAAGGGTACCTGGCGCTGACTTGATGTCATAGTTGTTGGAGTTGGTGCCGTCCTTGTAACCCCACTCGGAGATTCCGCTCTCGCTAGTGCCGGGAGCGGTCTGGAAGCCCGTGTACTTGGGGTTGGCAATACCCTGACCGTCGACGAAGGAACCCTCTGCGACCACCCAATCCTTTGCGACAAGAGCGTTGCCGTCGTAGACCTTGGAGACATCCTTGGGCTTAATGGTCACTTCGCGCTTGTTAATGGTAAGCTTACCGTCAACTGTCTTCACGTTGAACTGAGAAGTGACGTCGTTGCCCTGGGCATCCTTCACCACGGCAGTGCCGGACACCTTATTGGTGTACTCGCCCGCATCGGTGCCGGATACGCTTGCACTCAGACCTTCAACGGTGTAGGTAACGCCCTTATCGTTGGTGAAGGTGGTGCCGGACAAACCTGAAACAGAATGCTCGGTGCCGGTATACGTCTGAGTGTCAGAGTTGGCGGTAACCGTAATCTCGTACTTCTGGGAACGATCGGTAACCTCAAGCTTGCCCTCGGTCTTAGTAATGTTGTAGTTCTCGGCCTTGGTGTTGCTGTTTAGCGCATAGGTGAAGGCATTGGCGCTGGAACCCACCGTGGTCTGGGAACCAGAGAAGGCGTAGGTTGCGCCCTCACCCTTAACAAAACCTTCCTCAGTTTTAAGCGCGGCTCCATTGTTTGTGAGCGCCGTGCCGTCGTACCCCTTAGAGAGATCGTCGGATTTAAGCGTCACGTCTTTCCGAGCAATGTTGAGCTCGCCGTCGACGACCTCGAACTTGACATTGGTGTAGTTCTTGGCGGCATCACCGGAAAGCGAGAACTGGGTGTCCTTCAGACCCATGGCGTACTTGCCGGCATCGGTTTTGGAGACAGATGCCGTTCCGCTGCACTTCACATCAGATTTAACCACACCGGCCGGCGACGTGGAGGCGTCGATGTCATATCCCTCGACAGTCTGCTCTTCGCCGTTGTACTCCTTGCCGCCCTTGTGACCCTTGACCGTAATCGTGACCTTGTCAGTCACCGGAGTAATCGTCAGTTTGCCAGAAACCGTCTCGGACACTATATATTTAGCGTCCTTGGACACCGCGCCCTGAGCGCCCTCGTTAAAGGCGACTTTGTACTCACCGGCATTTGTACCGGAGCCCTTGGCTGTGATGTCGTCAAACTTCGCCGCACCCTCGCTTGTGGTATACCCCTCAAGCGCCTGCTGTTCACCGTTGTACGTCTTGCTGGCAGACTTCGCCGTCAACGTCACATTCTTGTAGTAGTAAATATTGATGACGTTCTCGCCCGCATCGAGTACGCGCTTGGTGCTCTTGCTCGGCTTGATGGTATAGCCACCAAAATCCTTGGCAACATCGGCAACATCGATAACGTCATCGAACGAATAATCGCCCGCCAGCTTATCGCTCTCGATCAACTCGTGAGAATCTTTGTCACCCCACAGGTAATTGACCGTGACGGTCGCACTCTTCTTTTTCCACTGCGCCGTAATGGTCACGTTGTTGTCAGGCATAGTGAACATGTCGCCAGAATTGACCGATATCTGGTCACCCAGGCCGGAAACCTTCCAACCTTCGAACTCGTAACCCTCACGCTTCGGCTCGGTAAGAACGGTATGTGTCTTGCCGGCATTCACCTTATACGTTGTACCGGCACCGCTCTTCCAAGAACCACCCTGCAGGTCATACATGACCATGCGACCAGCAACGTACTTCGCATAGAAATTAAGGTTCGAGTTACGAACAACGTACGGCAGCGACGCAGACCTGGTCAGTGCTGCATCGAGGAACCAGCCGGAGAAGGTGTACTCGACACCGTTGACGGTCTTGGTCTCGGGGTAGCTCTGGTTGAAGTCGCTAATGTTGGTGGAGTCGCCCTCGCGAGCCGTCGTGGTCACCGCGACCTGCTGATAGCCCTCGCCCGAGGCGGTCGGGTCATCGACCCAGTACTTGACGGTGTAGAGGCCCTTGCACTTGACGACGACCTGACAGTCGACATGATAGCCGTCGTCATTGCGCGTCAACTTGTAGGGAAGAAGCTCGATGGACTCGATGTCGGAATCCTTGACTTCGACGTTCGGAAGCTGGCTCTTGATCACCGATTGGTACATCTTGACGATCTTATTCCAGTCAATGCTCCCGCGCTTGACGTCTAGCTTCGAGGATGTCGAGCCGCCGGGCCACTTGGTCACGCGAGCTTGAGCATCGTATTTTTTTGTCGCGCCATTGTCCTTGGGGAAATTCGAGTTGTTATAGCCAGTCAGGTTGATCTTGCCTTTTCCGAGCTTCTGCCAATTTCCCGTGTTGATGGAGTCGAGCTGACCGGACGGGTCGTTGAGATAGAAAAACATCGCGTCCGTCTCGCCACTTGTGGTGTGCGTTACCGTCACATCGTGATCGGCAGTCAGGACGGTCTTGCCATCCGCGCTCGTCCACATGACGGTAACGGTAGCCTTGCCCTCGGAGACACCAGTGACCTTACCGTTCTTGTCGACGGTAAGGATATTCTCGTTATTCGACGTCCAAGTGTACGTGCCGCCGCCCTTCTGGGCAGGCTCCAACGTCGGGGTCAGCTGGATGGTGTTGAACTGTTCGACCGTGTCGGGACCGGAGACGGAAAGTTTGATCTGCTTCTCACAAATCCCGTACGTCTTTTTGATCTCACCCTCGTGATGGTGCTTGCCCTTGATTTCGACGGTAATCTTGCCGGGCGACGTAAAGTCGCCAGTCTCCTTGCCGTCACGCTTATAAATAACGTCGTACTCGGTATCGTCGAGGGTCTCTTTCGTATTCTTATCCGTTACGGTCGGAGCCCACTTATGCTCCTGGCCATCATAATCGACATCGCTGGGGCTGTCGGACGCGATAGGAGTCCTGTCCTTAACGGGCACAGGATCGTCGAAAGTCTTCGCTTCACCGGAATATTTACTGTTCCAGCCCTGATCGCCAAAGGGAGCGATTTTTACTTCATAGGTCTTGTTCGGATCGGAGAAGTCACCGCTCCAGGGGTTGCATCCCTTGTCTTCACCATTGATGTAGTAGGTGACCTGGAAACCTGTCTGCCATTCCTTGACGGGCTCGTTTGTCTCGGCATCTACAATCGTCGGAATAGCCTTATACGTCCCATCTACATACGTCCAGTCCGCAACCTTCCACTGGCGCTTACGGATCGTGACGTTAAACGTGTCCGAATAAACCGTGTTGTTCGTACCGGGAACCTTATATTTGCACTGAACCGTAACGACCTTGCCGTCTCCCGCAAACTGATACAGAGCTGTCAGTTTGATTTTCTTCGTCCCAGCACCGGAGTCTATTCTTGCCGCCGTGTAGTCGCCGTCCCCGATGAGATGCCATTCCCATTCGGAAGCATTCTTCGTTTCGGTCAGCTCGAACTCACTATCAACGACCACAGAAGAAGGTCCTTCAATACCCGGAGTGGTCGCATCTTTACGGTCAATGATGTCGACGACAAAAGTTTTAGTCTGGTTCTGCCACCGCGAATCCTGATATGTATAGGTGGCGGTAACGCGGCCAACGCCCCTTGTGGCTAGCTCCGCTTTGTTGCCAGAAGTCGTTTGCGAGATGATACTCCAGTCCGAGAATGACCACCAACCGCTATTCGAAGCACCGGTCGCCTTCAACGTGATGCTATCGCCGACCTCGACGGTGTAATCGGCATCCGTCGCGGCCTGGACAGCCACGGCGTTCGTGTCGGTGGCGTTCTGCTCGATCGGGGTGGCGGCCTCGGTCGTCTCAGCTTGCTTCTCCTGCTCGGTCTCGAGCGTGACCTTGGGGGATTTGGCCACTTCGGCGGCGGGAACGGTGTACTCACCGTTCGCGTCCGCCTTGAGTTTGGTCTCGACACCGTCGACCGTGAGCTTGGCCTCGTTCAGCTTAAAGCCGTTATCGGCCGTAACGGAGAACTTGAAATCGACGCTCGCGGGAGCCGTCACCTTCTGGGACGGCTGCGCAATGACCTGACCCTGATAGGTAATCGAAGCGTTGTTGAGTGCGAGGGCGATGTCGGCCGTGGTCGCCTTGTCCTGAGAGACGGCCTGCGAGGTCTGCGTGTTCTGACCAGAATCGGCAGCATCGTCCTGTACGGCGGAGTTGTTCTCCGTGGTGCCTTGGTCAGACGCCTGGCCAGACGATGCATCATTTGCCGTCGCGGCGGTATCGCCCTGCGAAGACTCGACATTCGACTCCACAAATGTGTCATCCGTCTGGATACCCTCGGCGATAGCCTGGACAGGTACACCAGACAGTATCATGCTGGCCGTCATGACCGTCGCCATCGTCTTGATGCCAAACACCTTGGCATGGCGCACGAAGGACCCGTTGCCCCTGCTCGCGCCGCCCTCCTCGACCCAACTTTGCTTGCGCATATGTATCTCCTTTGGTCGCTCGGCCCCAACCGCACGACCACTCGAGCTCACCACCTATTCAGGACAAATAGGCAGAATCCGACAGAATCATACAAATGAAATATTAGTGAATACGCATGATGTTTTCATCATATTCGGCACCGAAATCAACCCATTTTCACGAACCATTAAGTCTCGCTTAATTCAATCGTTGCGACGGGCGCCGATTGTCGCCCAAACGGTCTGGCGCTGCAGTTATGAGCCCTCTGGAGGGGCTATACTCAGACCGATGAAGTTCTTGAGTTTCGACAGCCCTTTCCTTACGAAGGTCGCCCTCGCCGCGGCTGCCCTGGTCCTTGCCGCGACCCACCTTGCAGGCTGCGGCTCCATCTCAGATGAGGTATCGGGCACGGCGTTCAGCATGCCCGAGCACGTGGCAACGGCGACCTTCGACGCCAATGCCGCTGAAACCTCGGGGACATGTGCCATCGACACCTCGTCCGTTGCATCCGGCTACGTGGGTGCGAGCGCGCAGGCGTCGAGCCGGCTCAAGTTTCTGATCGCCTGTGGCGACGCCACCATGATCTACGACCTTCCACAGGACGGCACCCCCATTGTGTGCCCTCTGAGCCTGGGCGACGGGCCATACAGCTTTCGCATCATGCAGAACACCTCGGGTGAAAACTACGTGGAGCTTTTCAGCGCCCAAGCGAGCGTCGAGCTCTCGAGCGAGTTCGAACCGTTCCTCCGCCCCAACATCTACTGCGACTTCGACGACGCAAGCGCCTCCACCGCCCAAGCGCGCAAGCTCGCCAAGAAAGCAAAAACGCAGGCCGAGGCCATCGAGGACGTTTGCAACTGGATCGTAGAGAACATCTCCTACGATGACGCCAAGGCATCGCAGCTCAAAGACGCCACGGGCTACATCCCCGACCCCGACTCGACGCTCAAGACCAAGAAGGGCGTCTGCTTTGACTACGCGAGCCTGGGTGCCGCTATGCTGCGAGCACTCGGCATCCCCACCAAAATCGTCACGGGCAACGTCTCGCCCGACGGTATTTACCACGCCTGGATCATGGTCTATATCGATGGCACGTGGAAGAGTGCGCCGTTCGATGTGGAGCCCAAAACGTGGTCGCGCGTGGACCTCACCTTCGCGGCGAGCGGTGACGATAAAAACGTGGGAGACGGAAAGGAATATACTGACCGATATGTTTACTGACAACATCCATCTAGCAACGTCAGGAGAGTAAATGGCCGATCAGCTCTTGGAAAGCAGCGCCATCAGCGCGTTCTGCGACAGCGTGGCCACCATGCTCGCGGCCGGCATCCAGGTCGACGAGGCCGTGCACATGTTGGTCGAGAACCGCGAGGCATCGCCGTTCAAAACGGTCTGCGACAAGGTCTACACCCAGCTCATCGCCGGTGAGGGTCTCGCCGGTGCCATGGAGAGTACGGGGGCGTTTCCGCCGTATGCCATCGAGATGGTGAAGATCGGCGAGGTCTCAGGCCGCACCGAGCGTGCACTCCGCAGCCTCGGACATTACTACGACAGCGAGGATCGTACGTTCGCAAAGCTCCGCAGCGCCGTGGGTTACCCGGCGGCCCTGCTCGTGATCATGGAGTGCATCCTCGCCTTCACCGTGATCCTCATCCAGCCCACGTTCAGCAGCGCTTACGCCAACCTCTCGGGTTCGCTCACCTCGGGCTCGTTCTCGATGGTGAGCGCCTCGGCCATCATCGGCTGGGTCGCGCTCGTTGTGGTGCTCGTCGCCGCCGCCGCGGCGCTTTGCCTCTCGGTACTCACGTATACCGAGAGTGGCCGCATTCGCGTGGTCAAGCTGCTCGAGAAGGTTCCCGTGACCAAGCGCACCATGTACCAGCTGGCGCTCTCGCACTTCACCAACGCGCTCGCCGCTTTTGTGGCCTCGGGCGTGCAGGACGAAGTCGCCATGGAGCGCGCCACCGCAACTGTCGACCACCCCAAACTCAAGAAAAAGCTCGAGGCCGCGGGCGCGTCTATGGCGGACATCCAAAACCCCCGCAGCATGGCCCAGGCCATCAGCGAACACGAAATCTTCGAGCCCATCTACGCCCGCATGCTCACCGTCGGGATGCACGCAGGATCGGCTGACGATGTGTTGGCTTCGCTCGCCGAGACGTTCTTTGACGACGCCACCGCCCAGATCGACGCCGTCGTCGACCGCGTCGAGCCCGCGCTCGCCGCTTTCCTGACCGTGGCCGTGGGCGCCACGCTGATCGCCGTCATGCTGCCGCTTATCGGCATCATGGGCTCTATCGCATAACCGGACGGCCTGCTATGTTCCACGAATTGACAGATAAAGACATCAGGCGCCGCCGAAACCGCAGGATCGCGGTCGTGGCGCTCGTGGTGGCGCTGGCGACAGCGGCGTTTGGGATCTTCTCCGCCGTGCGCGCCAACGCGCGCGAGCAGGGCGCCGTGGCGCTGCGCGATTCCGTGCTCGTGGCCGCCAAACAATGCTGTGCAATCGAGGGCAGCTATCCCTCGTCGCTCGAATACCTTGAGCAGAAGTACGGCCTCACCATCAACGAAGACGACTACGTCGTGTCCTACGAGTGGTTTGCCGGCAACGTGATGCCCAGTGTGGTGGTGACACCGCAATGAGCACAAACGATATCGATCACAACCTCTCCCGCGTAGAGGCGCTGTCGCGGCTGCCGCAGATTACGGCGCGCAGCGAGAAACGTACGCGGGCGCAGGGAGCATTCCCCGTCCTCCTTCTGGGTGTCTTCTTTGTGGCACTGCTGGGCGCACTGATCGCCGGCGTCACCGTCTACCGCAACATCAGCGGCATCCAGGAACAAAATGTCGCACGGCGCGAGGGGCTCGAACTCATCTCGAACATCGTGCGCGCAAACGATGCCAAGGGCGCCATCGCCACGAGTGAGGGTCCCGAGGGTCGTGCGCTCGTGATCGTCGAGACACTCGACACCGGCACGTTCGAGACGCGTCTCTACCTCTACCACGGTCACGTGGTGCAGGAATACAGCCCCGCGGGCACGGCCTATACGCCTCAGAAGGCGAGCGAGGTCACGGCGTCCAAGACGTTCTCGTTCTCCTATTCGCACGGGCTTCTCTCCGTCACCACCGACCAAGGCACCTGCGAGGTCGCCCTCCGCTATCTTGAGGAGGCCGAGTAGCATGGCAGCAAACAACGGCTCCGCGCCGTCCGGGCGCATGCGCGCAACGACGGCCTATATCATCGAGGCGCTCGCGCTGCTCGCGGTGCTGGTCGCTTCGATGGCGGTGTTCACGCAGCTCTTCGCCGCCTCGACCCAGACCGCGGCCTCGTCTTCCCGCCTCTGTCGCGCCGTCTCGGTCGCCGAGAACGCGGCCGAGGAGTTCTCGGCCGACCCCGCCGCCGTCGAAGGCGGCGAGAGCACAGGACTCGGCATCGCCAATGGCACGAGCGACGGCTTTACCGTGAAGACCAAGGTTACCAAGGATAAGCGCGAGGCCGGCACGCTCTGGCACGCTCACATCACCGTCTCGGACGATGCGGGGAAGGCCTACGAGCTCGACACCCAGCGCTACGTGAGCGAGGCGAGGTAGATGGCGGCACAAAACGCAAAGAGCGTCCGTATAGGACCGATCAGCCTGCTCACACTCATATCCGTGCTTCTGCTCGCCGTATTGGCGATGCTTTGCGTGACCACATCAAACGCGGCAGACGCCATGTCGCGCCGCCAGTCGGCATCCGTCACGGGCACCTATGAGCTCGAGAGCTGCGGTCAGGCTGCGCTCGCTGGCATCGACGAGCACCTCAAGGGCGCGACGGGCAACGCCTCGACCGCCGCTGCGGACATCGAGGCGGTCGGCAGCAGTATCGCGGCCGATGCGGTCGCGACCTGCAAGGACAAGAACCTCACCGTCGACATCTCCGCCCAGGACGCCGACATCGTGCTCACCGTAAGCGATAGCGACGGGCACCGCCTCGACGCACGTGTCACGGTGAGCGACAACCTCACCTACTCCATCACGCAATGGAAAGTAACCAGTACCCACGAGTCCGAGCAGCAGGGCCTCTGGTCCGGCAACGGCTCATCCAACTAGCGACAAGGAGAAGCTCCATGCAACTCAATGAACTGCTTCAGCAGATGATCGACGCCAAGGCGTCCGACGTCTTCATTATCGCCGGGCTGCCCCTGTCCTACTCCAAGAGCGGCATCCACGTGCGCAGTGACTCGCCCGCACTCAAGCCGGCAGACACCGAGGCCGCCGTGCGTGCCATCTACAGAATCGCCGAGCGCGATTTCGAGCTGTTCCATGGCAACGTCAACCACGACGATGACTTCAGTTTCTCCGTGGCCGGCGTGGGACGGTTCCGTGTGAACATTTTCCGCCAGCGCGGCTCCTTCGGCGCCGTGATCCGTGTCATCCCCTTTGGCCTACCCGATGCCCGCAAGATGCAGATCCCCGAGACGGTTCTCAGCCTCGCAAACCTCAACCGCGGCATGGTTCTTGTCACCGGCGCCGCCGGTTCGGGCAAGTCGACCACCCTCGCCTGCATCCTCGACCGTATGAACCACACGCGCTCGGGCCACATCATCACCATGGAGGACCCCATCGAGTACGTGCACCGTCACGGCAACTGCATCATCACGCAGCGCGAGATCCCCATGGATATCGCCACCTATGCCGAGGCACTGCGCTCCGCCATGCGCGAGAGCCCCGATGTAATCCTGCTGGGCGAGATGCGTGACCCCGATACCATCAGCACCGCCGTTTCCGCCGCCGAAATGGCACAGCTCGTGCTCTCGACGCTCCACACCACCAGCGCGGCCGACACCGTCGAGCGCATCCTCGACGCCTTCCCGCCCAACCAGCAGCGCCAGATCCGTATCCAGCTCTCCATGGTGCTCCAGGCCATCGTGAGCCAGCGTTTGGTGCCCACCGTCGACGGCGGCGTCACGCCGGTGTTCGAGGTCATGCTCATGAACACCGCCATCCGCAACCTAATCCGCGAAGAGAAGTCCCACCAGATCGATTCCGTCATTGCTGCGGGCGGCGCGTATGGCATGCAGACCATGGACCAGGCCCTGTTCAACGTCGTCAAACAGGGCGTCGTCGCCAAAGACGTCGCCCTGCAGCACGCAAACCATCAGGAAGCCCTCGCACGCCGCTTCGCAGCAGAGGGCATGTAAAGACCCGCATCGCAGGCAGACAGCCCGCCTCCAGTCATGAACTGCCTCCCATTTCTTGGACATGAGAAATGGGAGGCTTTCTTTATGCGCGTCGACTTGAGGGTGAAGCACGACATCGAGGCCAGGAAGGCGGCCATAGGGCTCTTCGAGCTCGGGCACGGGTATAAATCTGCCGCGATTGCCCTTTCGCTTCCCGCGGAAGCCGTGAGAAGATGGCAGGAGATATACCGCGCGTTCGGGAGCGAGGTGCTCTGAGCATGGACGGAAAGCAGGGCAGGTACACATACGAGCAGAAGGTCGCCGCCGCCTCCGCCGTCGTCGACGGCGGCATGACGAAGACCGAGGCGATGGCGGCGTTCGGCATAATGTCGATGTCGCCGCTCAAGAAGTGGTACGCGCTATACCGCCGGGGCGGCGCGGAGGCCCTGCGCCCGAGGCCCAAGGGCCGGCCGAGCGGTTCCAGGGCGAGGCCGCGGACCCGCGAGGAGGAGCTCGAGGAGCGGTGCCGCAGGCTCGAGGGCGGGGTGGCCTACCTAAAAAAATTACGCGCCCTGGTCGAGAGGGACGGACTCTGACCAGGGCGAAGGCCGAAGCGGTCGCGGCCCTGAGCGCCGAGGGGCACGCACTCGGGCACCTGCTCGCATGCGCCGAGCTCAAGAGGTCGACCTACTACTACGCCCTCGCGCACCCGCCGAGGCCCACGCGCCCCGAGCTCCGGGAGGCGGCCGCCGAGATCTTCTCGCGCACCGCCAACGGCTGCGGGCACCGGCAGATAGCGATGTGCCTCAGGGCGGAAGAGGGGGCCGTGATAGCCAACCAGACCGTGCTCAAGATGATGCGCGAGATGGGGATTCGCTGCGGGATCAGACGCGAGACGGCCTACCACAGGTACAACTCGTACAGGGGCGTCGTCGGCAGAACGTTCGAGAACGTGATCGCGAGGGATTTCGACGCCGGGGCCCCGTGGCAGAAGCTGGGGACGGACGTCACCGAGTTCAAGGTGGCTGGCGGTAAGGCCTACTGGGCCCCGACGCTGGACTTCTGCACCAAGGAGATCGTGGCGAGCGACATATCGACCACGCCCGACATGGCCCAGCAGGCGAGGATGCTCGACGAGCTGCTGCCCAAGATCCCCGAGGGCGCCGCCCCGACCATGCACTCGGACCGGGGCTGGCAGTACCAGCACGCCTCGTACACATCCAGGCTCGAGGCCGCCGGCATCGTCCAGAGCATGTCCAGGAAGGCGAACTGCATCGACAATGCCGCCACCGAGCAGCTCTTCGGCCACGTCAAGGACGAGTTCTACAGGGGCCGCGAGTGGGAGACGTTCGAGGATTTCAAACGCGACCTGGAGGAATACATAGTCCACTGGAACACGAGCCGGAGGCAGGTAAGATTGAAGGGCCTGACCCCGGAGGAGTTCCGGAATCAGGCCCTTGCGGCCTAGTCGCTATTTAGGGCGTCCAAGATTTGGGGCGCAGTTCATCACTGGGGGCGGGCTTTTTCTTTAACGAGATACAAAAGGGCCGGGCACAGTCCATTCGAACTGCACCCGGCCCCGATCTTGGCTTATATGCCCCGCGTCAGAAGCTCTTTTATGCCTCGGGCATAGGCTCAACAATGTCTTCCGTAGGCTCCGCCGTATCCTCGCCCTCGGCGTCCTTCTCCTTGGTGGCATCCATACGGGCCACAGCGCATACGCGGTCGTTGTCGTCGACGGTCATCATCTTGACACCCTGCGTGGTTCGACCGGTCTGGCTGATCTCGTCGGTCTTGACGCGAATGACCGTCGCGCCCTCCGTCACGATAAACAGCTCGTGCTGCGGGCCGACCGCCTTCATGGCCGCAAGGTTGCCCTTGCGCTCGGTCATCTGGATGGTGTAGACACCCTGGCCGCCGCGGTTTTGCTCCGGATAATCCGAGACCGGCGTGCGCTTGCCGTAGCCGCACTCGGTAATGACAAACAGGTCGCCCTCGCCGTTGGTGACCTCCATGCCCAAGACACTCGCGCCGTCCTTCATGCCAATGCCGCGGACACCGCTGGTGTCGCGGCCGGTAGCGCGAACCTGGTCCTCGGGGAACATGATCGCCTTGCCCGCAGTGGTGGCCATGATGATCTTGTCGCCCTCGCGCACGCGGCGCACGGCGAGCAGCGCGTCGTCGTCCCTCAGGTTGATAGCAATTAGGCCATCGCGGCGGCTGCGATCATAGGCGCTCATCACGGTCTTCTTGACCATGCCGTTCTTGGTGGCAAACATCAGGTACTCATCGGCGGGGAACTCACGACAGCTAATGACGCTCGCGATCTTCTCGCCCTCCTCAAAGGGAAGCAGGTTGACGATTGCGGTGCCGCGCGCCTGGCGCGTACCAACCGGCAGCTCGTGCACCTTCAGACGGTAGACCTTGCCCTTGCTCGAGAAGAACAGCACATACTCGTGGGTGGACGCGATAAACATCTCGTCGATAACGTCGTCCTCTTTAAGGTTGACGCCCGACACGCCCTTGCCGCCGCGCTTCTGGGCGCGGTAAGCGGCCACCGGGATACGCTTCACATAGCCGGTGTGGGTGATCGTCACGACCATGTCCTCGTCGGCGATGAGGTCCTCGACGTCCAGATCCTTCTCGACCTGGCTGATCTCGGTGCGGCGCTTGTCGCCAAACTTCTTGGAGATCTCGCGCATCTCTTCCTTGATGACGCCCAGAATCTTCTCCTCGTGCGTCAGCAGGTCCTCGTAGTAGGCGATAGCACGGCGCAGGCCGTCCAGCTCTTCCTGGATCTTGTCCCGCTCCAGGCCGGTCAGGCGACGCAGCTTCATCTCGAGGATGGCCGTGGTCTGCTCGGGCGTAAAGCCAAAACGCTCAATCAGGCGGCTGCTGGCCTCGTCATCGGTCTGCGAGGAGCGGATGATGCTAATGACCTCGTCGATATGGTCGAGGGCCATAAGGTAGCCCTCAAGGATATGTGCACGGGCCTGGGCCTTTTTAAGGTCAAAGTGGGTGCGGCGGGTGACTACGTCGACCTGGTGGTCAATGTAGTGCTGCAGCATCTCGCGCAGGCTCAGGCATTTGGGAACGCCATTGACGAGCGCCAGATTGTTGGCACCAAAGGTGGTCTGCAGCGAGGTGTACTTATACAGGTTGTTAAGTACGACCTGCGGGATAACGCCCTTCTTGAGCTCAATGACCAGACGGATGCCCTTTTGGTTGGACTCGTCGCGCATGTCCGAGATGCCCTCGATGCGCTTGTCGTTTACGAGCTGGGCGATTTTCTCCTGCAGGGTGCCCTTGTTGACCATGTAGGGAATCTCGGTAAAGACCAGGCGGCTGCGGCCGGTCTTGGTGGACTCCACATGGGCCTTGGCACGCACGGTGATGGAACCGCGGCCGGTCTCGTAGCTCTGCCTAATGCCGGCGCTACCCATGATGATGGCACCGGTGGGAAAGTCCGGGCCGGGCATAATCTGCATGAGCTCGTCGACGGTGGCGTCGGGGTTGTCGATCAGGTAGCAGGTGGCCTCGATCGCCTCGGTGAGATTATGCGGGGCGATATTGGTGGCCATGCCTACAGCGATGCCTTGGCTGCCGTTAACCAGCAGGTTGGGGAAGCGTGCGGGCAGTACCACGGGCTCGGCGAGCGACTCGTCGTAGTTGGGCTGCCAGTCGACGGTATCCTTCTGCAGGTCGCGGAGCAGCTCCATGGCGGGCTTTGCCAGACGGCTCTCGGTGTAACGCATAGCTGCGGCACCGTCGCCGTCGATGTTGCCAAAGTTGCCGTGGCCGTCGATAAGCGGCGTGCGCATGGAGAACCACTGCGCCAGACGAACCATGGTCTCATAGACCGCGGAGTCGCCGTGGGGATGGTACTTACCGATAACTTCGCCGACCGTCCAGGCCGACTTCTTGTGCGGGCGGTTGGGGTAGATGCCGCTCTCGTTCATGGCGTACAGGATGCGGCGGTGCACCGGCTTTAAGCCGTCGCGCACGTCCGGCAGGGCGCGTGCCGTAATGACCGACATCGAGTACTCGATAAACGACTGCTTCATCTCGCGGCCAAACTCCGAAATCTGGAGCTGGCCGCCGTTGATGTCCTCGCCGGCCGAGGCGCCGCGATCGACCGCGCCAAAGCTCTCCTCGAGCTCGGCGTCGTCATCCTCTTCCTCTTCATCCTCGACATCGGGGTTGTAGGAATCCGGATCGCCGTCCTCGCCCTGCTCGGCGCGGGCGAGCAGGCGCTTCAGATCATCGGGCATACCGGCGTCGCCGGCCTCGTCCACACCCTCGTTGTTGTTGATATCGTCTGCCACGTTACCTCCTCATGGTTTGCGTGGTCCATTAGTTCCCTACCACGGAGACGGCTTTTCCAGGTGCCGCAGATTCGCCCGAAAGAGGAGGGAAGCGTACTTGGGTACGCGACCGACGATTGAGGGCGAAGGTGCGGTGGCTGGGAAAGCCGAACAGGTTAGGCATCTAAGAAGCGTGCATCATGCGCGTGTTTTTCAATGTACTCGCGGCGATAGCCCACCTCGGAACCCATGAGCTCGCGTACGGCACGGTCCGCCACCACGGCATCCTCGATCGTCACGCGCTGCAAAATGCGGGTCTTGGGGTCCATCGTCGTCGAGGCAAGCTGCTTGGGGTCCATCTCACCCAGGCCCTTGTAGCGCTGGACGGTATAGCCCTTGCGCTTCTTGGTGATCTTGCCATCCTTGGCCTTGCCGTCCTCGTCGTTGTCGTCGGGGTTCAGGCCCAGGCTCTGAATGGTGTCGCGCAGAATCTCGTCTTCGGGCTGTCGGCCGTTGGGATACACGTAGTGGATCTTGTTGCGCACCTTAATGCCAAAGATGGGCGGGCAGGCAACATAGACATAGCCGGCATCGATCAGCGGACGCATGTACTTGTAGAAGAACGTCAGCAGCAGGATGCGGATATGCGCACCGTCGACATCTGCATCGGTCATGATGATGATCTTGTGGTAGCGCGCCTTGGTGATATCGAAGTCGCCGCCGTCGCCGGCGCTCGTCGTGACGCCGCAACCGATCGCGGTGATCAGCGACTGGATGGTGTCGCTCGAGAACGCACGATGGTCACCCACGCGCTCGACGTTCAGAATCTTGCCGCGCAGGGGCAGAATCGCCTGGATGTCTCGGCGGCGGCCGTCCTTGGCCGAACCGCCTGCCGAGTCTCCCTCTACGATGAAGAGCTCGGTCAGCTCGGCATCGCGCACCGAGCAGTCGGCAAGTTTGCCGGGCAGCGACGCCGTCTCGAGCAGGCTCTTGCGACGGGTCGCCTCGCGCGCCTTGCGGGCGGCGTTGCGGGCCTTGCAGGCCTGCTGCGCCTTCTTGACGATCTCGCGGGCGGGCTTGGGGTGCTCCTCAAGGTAGTCGGCAAGACCGTCGGTCACAATCTTGAGCGTAAGCGCGCGCATGTAGGAACTACCGAGCTTGGCCTTGGTCTGGCCCTCAAACTGCGGATCGGGCAGCTTGACCGAGATGACGGCCGAGAGACCCTCGCGCACGTCGTCACCGCTCAGGTTGGCCTCTTTCTCCTTAAGCAGGTTCTGCTTGCGGGCGTAATCGTTAATCACGCGGGTGAGGGCGGTGCGGAAGCCCTCGAGGTGCATGCCGCCCTCGGGGGTGTAGATGTCGTTGGCAAATGACATGACGTTCTCGCCATAACCGGCGTTCCACTGCAGGGACACCTCGACCTCGCCCATCTTGGCCACGGGCGCATCCGGGTCCGATTTGCCCTCAATGTAGATGGGCTCCTTAAAGGCCTCGGGGACGTCCTTGCCGTCGTTGAGGAACTTGACGAAGTCGATGATGCCGCCCTCGTAGCAAAACTCCTCCACGCGGGGAGCCGCCTCACGCTCGTCAGTCAGCACGATCTTGAGGTTCTTGTTGAGAAACGCCGTCTCTTGCAGACGATTGTGCAGTGTATCGAAATCGTAGACGCAGGTCTCGAAGATCTCGTCGTCGGGCCAGAAGGAGACGGTGGTGCCCGTCGAATCCGAGGTGCCCACGACCTCCATCTTCTTGACGGTCTTGCCACGAGAGAATTCCATCTCGTAGATATTGCCGTCGCGGCGCACCTGCACGACCACGCGCTTGGACAGGGCGTTGACAACGGAGATGCCCACGCCGTGCAGGCCGCCGGAAACCTTATAGGCCGAGTTATCGAACTTACCGCCGGCGTGAAGGATCGTCATGACGACCTCGAGCGTCGGAATCTTTTTGACAGGGTGCTCGTCGACGGGGATGCCGCGCCCGTTATCGACGACCGTAATGGAGTTGTCGGCGTGGACCGTCACCTGAATCTCGGTGCAGAAACCGGCCATGGCCTCGTCGACGGAGTTGTCAACGATCTCCCACACCAGGTGGTGCAGACCGCTGGCGCTCGTCGAGCCGATATACATGCCCGGGCGCTTACGGACGGCTTCGAGACCCTCGAGGATCTTAATTTCGCCGCCATCGTAATCGTTTTCGTTTGCCACACGTCCTCCTTCGGTTAAGAAAATCTGTATAGCCTTACTATTTTATCGTAAAAAATACCCTCGGGGACGAGGGTATTTGCCTATACAAGGCCACCAGATGCGATTTAAGACTCTTTTTTGCTCTGCACGCCCTTGGCCCACTCGGCACTGGCCCTCATGGCGTTCTGGAGGGCCTCACGCAGTTTTTGGTCTTCGATGGGCGACACCTGGCGCTCGATCTCGGCGCGCTCGGCTTCATTCAGGTCGGCATGCGGCGCGGGCGGGCGCGGGGGCGCGACCGGGCGCAGGCGCTCTTTTGCCGCGGGCGGCGTGTGGCCGGGGCGGGTCGTCTTAAATACCAGGCCATCCACATGCGCGCCGGCACGCTCCATGCGTGCGCGGATTATCTCGCGCAAAAGTGTCATCTCCTGTGTCCACGAGGGCGAATCGAGATACACCAGCAGCTCGTTGGACTCGGGAAGATAACGTAGCCCCGTCACGTGCCGGCCCTCGCGCGTGCCCGAGCACACCGCGTTCCAAGCACGGTAGACCGTACGCGATTCCTCGGCGGCCTCCATTTGCGCACGACGCTCGGGCGTAGCCGACGCCAAGATGCGCTGGCGCTCGGCACCCAAAAAGTCACTGAAGGCAGCCGTGCCGTTCTCACGCTCGTAATTAGCATGCCTCACCCATGCTCACCACCTTGGCTCGATCAAGTAACTCATCGGTAAAGTATCCCAAATTGGTGGTGGTTATGACTGTCTGGATGTCGTCGCCGATCAGCTGCAAAAAAGCGGCGCGGCGATCGCCGTCGAGCTCGCTCATCACGTCATCCAAAAGCAGCAGCGGGGCGGTACCCAGAATATCGCGGGCTACGGCCACCTCGGCCACCTTCCAAGCCAGAACCAACGTACGTTGCTGACCCTGACTGGCAAACGAGCGAGCCGAGCGGCCGGCGACCGAAAACTCAATCTCGTCGCGGTGCGGACCCACGAGTGTCACGCCGCGGCGGATTTCCTCGTCGGCGCGCTCGTCGAGCGCCGCGAGCATGTGCTCGTATGCCCAGCCCCTCAGCTCCTCGCGGTCATCGGTCTGGGGCAGCTCCCCCAACGTGGACGCATAGGCCACATCGGCCTCCTCCCCGGACGCAACCAGCCCGTAGGCATTGCGCACGTGGGCATCCAAGCGATCGAGCAAGGCTAAGCGGTGCACCAGCAGGGCCGATCCGGCGCGGGCAATCGACTCATTCCACGCACCGAGCATCTCACGGCAGCACCATGTCTCTTTGAGCAGGGCGTTGCGCTGCGTCACGCAGCGGCCGTAGGCGCTTGCCAGATCGGCATAGCGGGCGCTCAGCTGCACACCAAAGTCGTCGAGCGCGGCGCGACGCACGCTGGCACCGCGCTTAACCATATCCAGATGATCGGGGCAGAACAAAACACTCGGCAGCACGCCGCGCACACCAGAGGCGGCACATCGCTTGCCGTTGCGGCTAAACGAACGCTTACCGTCCTCCACGCATAGGCCCATGTCCAGCACGCGGCCATCGCCCTCGAGCCTAAGCTCGGCCTTGCACAAACCCGTGCCGTCGTGCACAAGCTCGACGGCAGTGGAATGCCTAAACGAGGTGCCGCTCGTTAGCAGCTGCAGCGCCTCTATGAGGTTGGTCTTTCCCGCCGCGTTGGGCCCCGCGAGCACCGTCACGCCATCGCTCAGTTCCAGGCGATAGCTATCGAAGCTGCGGTAGCGCGCGACGGAAAGATCGCGGGCGAACATGGCCATAGGGCGCCGCTAGATGCGCACCGGCATGACCAGGTACAGATAGTTGATCTTGTCGTAGGACTTAAAGATGCCGGCCTGCGAGTAGCTCTTGAGCTCCAGCGTGATCTCCTTCTCCTTGGACAGGGCGTTGAGACAGCCAAAGATGTAGTGGTAGTTAAAGGCAATGGTACCCGACTCGCCCTCAGCCTCGACATCGATCGTCTCCTGCGCCAGATCCTGGTCATTGGAGATGGAGGACAGGCCCATCTGGCCGTTCTCGACATCGATCTCAAACTTGACGGCGGGGTTGGCGCTCGCGATGACCGCCACGCGCTTGAGGGCGGCATTAAAAGCCGCCACGTCGATCTTGACGCTCGTTACGCACGAATCGGGGATGAGCTGCTTGTAGTTGGGATACACACCCTCTATGCGGCGCGACACGTAGGTGGTGTTGCCGGCTTCAAAGACAACCTGGGTGTCGGTGGCACCGATCATAATGGTCGCCTGGCTCGCCATGATGCTCAGGGCGTCGTTGAAGGCATCGGCCGGCACGTTGAGCTCAAAGGAGCCCTCGAGCGTCGAGGTCTCCACCTGCGTATCGCACACGGCCAGACGGAAGGAGTCGGTCGCCACCAGGCGCACGGTGTTGTTTTCGACTCTCATATGCACACCGCCCAGGATGGGGCGGGCCTTGTCGGTCGAGGTGACGCGCCACACGCGGCTGACCATCTCGGACAGAATGTCGGTCGGGAGCTCAACGGCGCTCTCGATGGCATAGGCCGGGAACTCGGGGAAATCGTTGGCATCGAGCGTATTCAGGCGGAAGGAACTCTTCTCGCAACCGATCAGCACCTGGCGCTCCGAAAGCTCAAAGGTAACTGGGGCATCGGGAAGGGTCTTGGTGATGTTGGAGAGCATCTTGCAGGGGATTACCATCTCACCTTCCTCTTCCACATGTGCCGCGATGCGGTGACGAATCGAGATAGTGTAGTTAGAGGTCTGGAATTCCAAGATGCCGTCTTGTGCCTTGATGAGCACGCCCGACAGAATAGGGAGGGTGGATGCCGAAGCGACACCCTTCATGACGACGCCGATTGCTTGCGTAAGCGAGCTCTGGCTGACGGTGAACTTCATCTTTTAATACCTTTCTATAGATATAAATATCTTAATAATAGTAATAGTACTGACGAAACTGTTGATTACTCCCAAACATGCAGGTCAAACCCAAAAAGAGAATCGACAGTTCCCTGTGTGCAACAGGGGTCGTTTTCCACGTTCAAAACCTGCGCAAAACTTTTCATCGGAGCGGGCTGGGTTTTAGACACCTTATGCCCGCGGTTTCGACAAGTTTTCAACAGGTGTGCCTATTTCCCTACGAGCGCAGTGTAATTTTGTCTCGTAGCGATTTGAGGTCCTCGGTCACGGTCCGGTCTTCCTGGATCATCTTCTGGACTTTTTTGTAGCTCGTGCTGACGGTCGAGTGGTTGCGGTTGCCAAACTCCGCACCCACGGCGGTGGTTGTCATCTCGCACATCTCGATCGCTAGGTAGATGGCGATATGGCGCGCCTTGGCGATATTGGCATTGCGGCGCGGACCAATGAGCTCCTCATGCGTCACGCCGTACTGCTCCTCGATAACAGACTGAACTGTCTGCACGTTGATCTTTTTGGCCGACGTGTCGAAGTACTGGCTGGCGATGGCATCGATGTCGTCGAAGCTCAGCTCGCTACCCTCGCGCTCGCGGTCGCCCGCCTCCCCGGCGCAGCGCTCGCAGAAGCTCTCGAGCTCACGGATGTTGGTGCCCGATACCTCCGCCATGTGTTTAAAGTGCTCGTCAGTTAGATGTCCGCTGTCGCCACCGTAGACCGCCAGCAGCGAGTCGTCGCCCGCCTCGGGCACCGCCGCGATCGTGTTCTCGTAATAGCGCTGCAGAATCTTGTACTTCATCTCGTAGCTGGGCTCTGCTACCAAGCAGAGCATGCCGGCGTTAAAGCGGCTGGTCAGGCGCTCGTCCATGTTCAGGTCCTTGGGCGCACGGTCTGCGGCAATCACGACCTTCTTGTTGTTGCGGATAAACTCGTCCATGAGCTGGAAAAAGTAATCCACGCTCGCGCGCTTGCCGATGATGTTTTGGATGTCATCGATGATGAGCACGTCCACGCCGTGGTATGCCTGCATGATGGGAGCGTTACTCTTCTTTTGGCGGTCGAATTCTGTCATCAGATCATCGATGTATGCCTGTGAGTTGGCGTATTTCACTTTGATCTCGGGCGACTTCTCGGCGAGCTCGTTTTTGATGGCGAGCAGCAGGTGGGTCTTGCCCAAGCCCGATTTGCCATAGATGAACAGGGATGTGCAAGTACCGCGTTCGTCTGCGAGTGCGGCGAATTTAAGCGCCGAACGATAGGCGTGGCTGTTTTCGGGGCCGTAGACAAAGTTTTCGAAGGTGAATTTTGAGTTGGCCACGAGGGGCGCGCCATCGGCGTTCTGCTCGCCCGGCGCCGCAGCCGCAGGCACGCTCACAGGCGATGTCGAGACTGGTTTTGCGCTCTTGGCGGGTGCCACGCCCTTCATCTGATTCATCATGCGGCGGAAATCGTCGGCCGACAGCGTGTTTTTGATCGCGACGCCCGGTTCTTCGCCCGGCGTCGCGTCGTGCGCGACGGGCATGTGCGAAACACTGGGAGCGGTTGCTACCGGCACGGCTGTTGCGTGGGGCATGGTTTCACGGGAAACATCGCTCGCATTGGTCTCCGGAGCCGCCACGGGGGCGACGGTCGTCAAAGGGGGAGTGACGGGTGCCGCCCCTGTGGCGCCTGTCGTGGGACCCTGCGGGGCCACGATGTTGAGCGCGATCGGCGCAAAGGCAATCTCTTCTAGGTAGTGCTCGATAGTCGGCTGGTGCTTTTTGAGCTGCGCAATGGCAAAGCGCGACGGTGCCTCGATGGTCAAGGTGTCCTCGGTCAAGCTCACGGCACGCGATTGCCCCAACATGTTGATGAGGCGTGCATCTTGGCCGTCGCGCTGGCAAAAGGCGATGGCATCCTCCAGGATGATGCTTGCTTCCTCGTCCACTGTCTCTCCCGTTCCTTAACTTTGGGCACGCATGCGAGCGCTGCCGAGTTCGGTCAGATGGTATTTCTGGCCGTGTTTGATTACCAAGCCGGCCTGCGCCAAGTCATTGAGTGTGCGTGACCACGTGGGCGCGGAGTTTCCAAATGCTCGCGCCAGGTCGGTGGCGCCGCACTCTTGGTTTTGAGCCAGATATCCCAGCGCCGCGTTGCCGCGCTCGCTCACAAATACGTCCGGTTGCGGCTGTGCGTATTGATTCGCCGCATTAGGATACATCATTTGAGCTGCTGGTTGTTGAGAACTCTGCATGGTTGGCATCGGCTGTTGAAAACTTTGCGGCCACTGTTGGTATGGCTGCGGCGGCATCTGCTGGGCCCAGGGATTGTACGGCTGCGGCATCTGCTGATACGGCTGCTGATAGCCCTGGGGATACTGCTGCATATATTGCTGGGAGTATCCCTGCTGCGGCATATATTGTCCCGGATATGCCTGCGGGTACGGTTGGAAGCCCATCTGCCGAGCTCCTTGCATGCCCGTCACCTGCTGCATCGCGGCTGCATCCGAATCGGCCGGGACCATGGACTCTGCCGAGCCTTGAGTTGTCGTCTGTCCCGCGGGCTGGGGGTCCTGCATGGGCGGCATGCCGGGTTGATGCATCTGCTGCGAAACCATGGGCCGTTGTAGTGGGGACGCGGCCACGGTTTGCTGCGGAGTCATCATTGCTTGCTGTGGAAATGCTCCCGGCAGTGGGTATTCCGACCCCTGGGCCTCGGGGCGCACGGCTGCCCCGCGCCCTCCCGCGCGCTCAATTTCCTGCACGCGCTTGGGATCGAGGCTCACCGTGACGACGGTGCCGTTGCCCATGTTATCTTCGATGGAGACTGCCCCGCCGGCGTTTTCCAGGTATTCCTGCACCATGGGAAAACCTGCCCCGGTGCCGCGTATATACCGCTTCATCTTGCTGTTTGCGCTGGTGACGCCAAAGTCGAAGGCGCGCTCTTTGTCGTCGATGCCCGGACCTTGGTCGGCAAAGCGGATAGTTTCCCCGCCGTCCAGGATCGAGATAATGGGCTCGGCAAAGTGGGCGTGGATAAAGTTTTCGACAATCTCGCGGATAACCATGAGTGAGATGTGTCCGCCCTGCTCTTTCATGCACTGGTAGACGGTGTTAGTCGTCTCTTCCAGATACGTGCGGATGTCTTGCGGCTCGATGACGATCACGCGCGGGGTCGAAAGCATGTCGTCATAGACGGCGATGCGCGCCGCATACATGGTTTTCGGTGTCTGTTTCGATGTCTGCTCGCCCTCTTTGCGCTCTTCGCGTACGCCGTTGATGTGCTCGTTGTCGGGTGCCGGGTCACCGGAATCGACCATGGTGTAAAAGTCGTCAGACATGCCGCTCGCAATCTTTCAAAAGGTTTCGGATAAATAGTAGCTCACCGCGCAATGTTTCTCATCTTTCGACAAGTTTTCAAAACATGTTGAAAACTTTGGAAAATGGGCGAAAAGTTCTCAACATTGGCAACATGACCTGTTGAAAACTCGGTGAAATATCGTGAAAAGTTGGAGTCATACTCAAAAACACATCCGGCTTATGGCGGAACCGTGTGAACTGCGCAACCTTTTACCTTTGATTTCTTGACATTTGAACATTGATTTCCCTACAATCTTCAAGCTCACGTGTCTATATCTGCGTCCGCGCCCTCGCGGACACTCGAAATGCAGCAGGAGGAACTTAAGATGAAGCGTACGTATCAGCCTAATAAGCGTAAGCGTGCCAAGACCCATGGCTTCCGTGCCCGTATGGCCACCAAGGGTGGTCGTGCCGTGCTCGCCCGTCGCCGCGCCAAGGGCCGCAAGCGTCTCACTGTCTAGCAGCGATACACACATCTCGCATGAAGACTATTAAGTCTCGGCAAGATTTCGAGCATGTGTTCAGTCAGGGGCGTCGTTTCAATCACCCTCTGATTCGAATGACCATATGTGAATCGGTTGGCGAAGGCGACTCTGGAAGGGTCGCCTTCGTTGGTGCTAAACGACTCGGTTGCGCAGTTGTGCGCAATCGTTCTAAGCGTGTGATGCGCGAGGCCGCCCGCAGCTGCGGATTTCCCGTTGCGGGTTATGACATCATCTTGTTCGCGACCCCCAAGACGAGGATCTCGTCGCCGGAGGAGATGAACGAGGCATTGCGTTCGCTTGTGATACGCGCCGGCGTTGCCGGGGAGGAGCGATGAGCAATCACGTTTTGCGACGTGTTGCCATCGCTCCTATTCGCATATATCAACAGGTTATTTCGCCCTTATTGCCTGACGCCTGCATTTATTATCCAACGTGTTCTCATTACGCCGTTCAGGCTATCGAGAAATACGGTGTTTGTAGAGGCTGCTGGCTTGCCGTGAGGCGCATCGCTCGCTGCAATCCCCTGCACGTCGGCGGTTATGACCCTGTGCCCTAGCGGGCACTCGCTATCGGAGGAAAAATTACATGTGGGATTGGATCGTTAACATCCTTTTCGAGCTGCTTAAGCTCATCCAGACCTTTGCGGTCGACTGGGGCCTGTCCATCATTATTCTAGTGGTCATCGTCCGTCTGCTGCTGACGCCGCTCATGCTCAAGTCGACCAAGTCGACGGCCCGTATGCAGGTGCTGCAGCCCAAGATGCTCGAGATCCAGGAGCGCTACGCCGACGATCCCCAACGTCAGGCCGAGGAGATGCAGAAGTTCTACAGCGAGAACAAGTTCAATCCGCTGTCCGGCTGCCTGCCGCTTCTGATTCAGATGCCTATCCTCATCGCCCTGTTTACACTTCTGCGCAACCTGCCGCAGTACTTTAACGAGGGCACCTTCTCGTTCTTCAACATTCTGCCCGATCTGACTACCACGCCGAGTGCCTCTTTTGCCGATGGCTTTATGGTCGCACTGCCTGCGCTGATTTGCCTGATTCTGTTTGCTGTCCTGACCCTGATTCCGCAGCTGTACATGTCGCGCAATCAGACCGGTCAGCAAGCCCAGAGCATGCGCATGATGGCTGTCGTCATGACCGTCATGATGCTCTGGATGGGTTGGAGCCTGCCCGTTGGTGTTCTTTTGTACTACGACGTGTCTTCTGCCTGGCAGGTCATCCAGCAGATCTTTGTGACGCAGAAGGTTATCGAGAAGGCTAAGGCCGAAGAGGAGGAGCGTCTTAAGAACGCCCCGCTGCAGGTTGAGGTCACGCGTCGCGAGAAGAAGCCGCGCCCGCACAAGAAGAAGTAGCGGTATAGTAATCTTATTTAGGTACCTAACTTTTGGAGTACGTTATGTCTGAAGAGATCGTCGAGGATATGCTTGAGGAGGTTGCCCCGCAGGCCGCGGGCGATTATCTCGAGATTGCACAGCGCTACAAGGCTGGTGAAGAGCTTACGGATGAAGAGCTCGATACCATTGCCGATGTTGCGATTTCTATTCTTCGTTCCATCCTTTCGCATTTCGACGCCGCCAACTCTCCTATCGATGAGTATGAGGGCGACGAGGGCGAACTGATTCTTGATGTAACGGCTCCCGACCTTGCCGTCCTAATTGGTCGTCATGGTCGCACCCTTGATGCCCTTCAGGTTATGTTCTCGCTGTTGGTGAGCCGCAAGCTTGGCTTTAGGTATCCGGTTGTCGTCGACGTCGAGGGATATAAGAGCCGCCGCCAGGACAAGGTTGCCTCTATGGCTCAGTCTGCTGCCGAGCGGGCAGTTCGCACTCACAAAAGCGTTTCACTTCCTCCCATGAATGCCTACGAGCGCCGTCTTGTTCATATTGCTCTTCGCGGCAACGACGCCGTCGACACGCATTCTGAGGGTTCTGACCCCGATCGTCATGTTGTGATTGTTGCTCGATAACCTAAACGAGCTTATCTTAAGGGGGCGTGGTTTCCACGTCCCCTTTTTTTGTCAAAAGTTCTTGATACACTGATTTTTGTCAGATAGGAGTTTGTCTTGTTTGTACTAACCGATAAGCAGACAAGCCAGATGCTTAGTCGTCTAATTTCGTATTGCGAAGACTATTCTTTGAAGGTCTCCCATGATGCCCTACGCTCCTGTATTGAGCATCTTGATCTTGTTTTGGAGGCTAATAAGACCACCAATCTTACGCGCATCCTAAATATCGAAGATGCGGCTGTTCTTCATATTCTTGATTCGCTTGTGTTGCTTCCCTATATTGACATAGCTCCAGAAGGCGCTTTGTTAGACATGGGTACTGGTGCTGGGTTTCCTGGTATCCCTTTGACAATTGCTTGCGGACGTAAGGCTACCTATATCGATTCGGTTGGCAAGAAGGTTGATGCTGTCAACTCATTTGTTGAGGCTCTCGGTCTCAAGCATGCTTACGCGGTTCATGATCGTCTTGAAGAATATGCCCGAAGCCATAAGAAACAGTTTGCTGTTGTCACTGCTCGTGCACTTGCACCGTTACCAGTTCTCGTCGAGTACGCTTCACCATTTCTAATAGATAGTGGTCTCTTTGTTATCACGAAGGGAAACCCGTCAGACGTCGAACTTCAGTCTGGTCTAACCGCCGCTAGCATATGCGGGTTCACCACACTTATGACAGATGATTTAGATTTGCCAAATGGCTTGGGTCATCGCGAGTTTATCATTCTAAATAAATCTCGTCCGGCAGCTATTTCGCTTCCACGTGCTAATGGCATGGCGAAGAAGAATCCGCTTGCCTAGATGTTTCACGTGAAACATAATGGATAGTAATTACTTGTTATGTTTCACGTGAAACATAACAGATGATGAATCGGAATGTTTCACGTGAAACATCCTCCGTTTAACAGCTTAAAATACACCAGGAGGGACCGTGGGATTTCGCGACGTTAAGCGTTCAAAGAGCGCAAAAGACACGCGTATCATTGCAATCATCAATCAAAAGGGTGGTGTGGGTAAGTCCACCACAGCAGTAAACCTTGCAGCAGCACTGGGTGAACAGGGTCGAAAGACGCTGATTGTCGATTTTGATCCACAGGGTAATAGCACGAGCGGCTTTGGAATCGAAAAAGAAGAACTCGATAACTGCATCTATGATGCATTGCTGAATGATGTTCCGGCAGAATCGCTTGTTCTGGATACAAATTGCAGTAAGGTATTTGTAATTCCGGCTACTATCCAGCTTGCAGGTGCCGAAATTGAGCTTGTAAGCGCAATTGCACGAGAAACACGCTTGAAGGATCTGCTTGAGCCTGTTAAGGATGAGTTTGACTTCATATTTATCGACTGTCCGCCTTCACTTGGCTTGTTGACCATTAATGCGTTGACGGCGGCGGACAGTGTTCTGATTCCGATTCAGTGCGAGTATTACGCACTCGAAGGTGTCACGAAGCTGCTTGAGTCGATGAAAATGGTCAAAACACGCCTAAATAAGAGCCTTGATACCTATGGTGTGCTTATGACGATGTATGATTCGCGCACATCGCTCTCAAATCAGGTTGTCGAAGAAGTGCAGTCGTACTTTGGCGATAAGGCATTTAAGACCTTGATTCCGCGTACGGTTAAAATATCAGAAGCACCATCGTTCGGTGAGCCGGTAATTACATATGCGCCGCAAAATAAGGGTGCAAAGGCGTATATGAACCTTGCCAAAGAGGTGATCAAGCGTGCCTAGTCCTAGGAAGCGTGGCGGTTTGGGTCGCGGACTCAATGCATTGGTATCCGAAGCAGAATATGAGACCGGTGGATCTGCGACGTCCGCATCCAATACTGCTTCGAAAACTAAACTTCCAATCGAAGATATCGTTCCAAACCCCAACCAACCCAGAATTCATTTTAATGAGACCGAGCTACGAGAGTTGAGTGAGTCGATTCAGGAGCATGGTGTTCTTCAGCCGCTTCTTGTACGCAAGCACGGTAATGGCTATGAGATTATCGCGGGTGAGCGCCGTTATCAGGCTTCTAAGCTCGCTGGACTTGAGGAAGTTCCTGTCATCATAAAAGATGTTGATGATGAACAGATGCTTGCGCTTGCATTGATTGAAAATCTGCAACGCTCTGATCTCAATCCCGTCGAAGAGGCTAAGGGATATCGACAGCTCATCGATACGAGTGGTATGACTCAAGAGGCCTTGTCGAAGGCTGTTAGCAAGTCTCGCTCTGCAATCACCAATTCGCTGCGCCTACTTGATCTTCCAGAGGTTGTTCAGCAGATGATCTTTGAAGGTAAGCTGACTGCTGGCCATGCTCGTGCAATTCTTGCAGTTCCATACGAAGATGCACGCATTAAGTTAGCTGAGAAGGTTGTTGCGGAAGGATTGTCCGTCCGCGCGACAGAAAATCTTGCTCCGTTGTTTTCTGCCGGAGAGACACCAAAAACGCCTCGAACCGCAACGCCTCAGTCTTTTAAGAAGGCGGCGCGCGTTCTGCGTCAGGTGTTTAACACGAACGTTCGCGTAAAGAGCTCGCGCGGCAAGAACAAGATCGAGATTGAATTTAAGGATGAAGAGGAACTCTCTCGCATTCTTGGCGAAATCATTCAGTGTGATCAAGGAGGTCAGGATGAGGAATAAAGTTCTGACTGCTGTCGCTTTGGCTGTTACTGTTGCAGTTGGCGCTTTTGCCGGTTATAAGATTGCGACAGATGATGAATTGCGTGGCCGTTTACTTCGCGGAGCGCAGGATATCGTTGATACCTCAAAAAAGAAAATGGATGTTATGACCGAGGACGTTGCCATGCGTACGGCCCAGATGACTAAGAATCCCAAGATCAACCAAGATTGGGTTAATCATCAATGGGAAAATGTAGGCTTTTAGGTACCTAACAATTAATCGCCTATTCTGAGTGGCCATTGTCTGATCACTAGAACAGGGATTCCTAATTTCGTCCTAAAAAATGCTGGACAATCGTATGATGCAGATAATCGATGAATATGAAACAGCCCCGGTTGCAATTAAGCAACCGGGGCTTTCTGATGTTTCACATGAAACGTTTAGGCTGGTCTCCCCTACGCGTTCTTCTGAACTTTGAAACGCTGCTTGAGTTGGCCACAAGCCGCATCGATATCGTTGCCACGAGAGTTGCGGATCGTGGTCTCGATACCACGGGACTCAAGACGGCGTTGAAGGTCTTCTACCTTATGGATCGGTGACGGCTTGAGCGGGCTGCCCTCAATATCGTTGAGCTGAATCAGGTTGACGTGGCACAGTGTGCCCTCACAGAAGTCGCAGAGCGCCTGCATTTCGGGGTTGGTGTCGTTGACGCCCTCGATCATGGCATATTCGTACGTCGGACGGCGGCCGGTCTTCTCGGTGTAGAGCTGCAGTGCCTCGTGAAGGCGCAGGAGTGTGTATTTCTTGACACCGGGCATGAGCTTATTGCGTGTGGACTGGATGGCGGAGTGCAGCGAGACAGCTAGGGTGAACTGCTCGGGAATGTCGGCAAACTTACGGATGCCAGGAATAACACCGCTGGTAGACACGGTGAGATGGCGCGCTCCAATGCCGATACCGTCGGGGTCATTAAGGATGCGCAGCGCCTTAAGAACCTCATCGTATTTGGCAAAAGGCTCGCCCTGGCCCATGAACACTACGCTTGTCGCGCGCTCGCCAAAGTCATTGGAAACGTGAAGTACCTGGTCGACGATTTCCTGGGCGGTCAGCGAGCGCCTGAGGCCGTTGAGACCGGTAGCGCAAAAAGCACAGCCCATTCCGCAGCCGGCTTGGGTGGATACGCAGACAGAGAGCTTGTTACGACGGGGCATGCCGACGGTCTCGACAGAAATGCCATCGTGGTACTCGAGTAGGTATTTACGAGAGCCGTCCTTGGACACCTGCTTGGTGAGCTCGGTCGGCGTGTCGAAGGCAAATGCCTCCTTTAACTGCTCGCGGAAAGCCTTGGGAAGGTTGGTCATATCGTCAAACGAACAAACGTTCTTCTCAAAAACCCATTCAATGAGCTGCTTCGCGCGGAAAGCGGGCTGGCCGAGTTCGGCCACGAGCTCGCGAATATCGTTTTGGCTCAAGTCGCGAATGTCCTGAGATTTAGTCCTGGGATTCATGGAAGCCTTTCGATTTTGGGGAAACGTAGGGGGTATCGCTACAATATGGTATCAGCTGCAGAAATCATAGAGGAGGAGTCTGCCCATGCCGGGTAAAAGCCTAGAGAACATGCACGTAGCGGTCTTGGCGGGCGGCCATTCCGCCGAGCGCGAGATTTCGCTCAATTCGGGAAAGAACGTCGTGGTGGCCCTAAAGGAGGCTGGCTACACTTCGGTGGAGCTGCTCGATACGGCTGCCGATGATTTTATGGTGACTATGGCAACTGGCGATTTTGACGTGGCGTTTATCGCCATGCACGGCGCCGGCGGCGAGGATGGCGCCATGCAGGGAGCCATGGAGACGCTGGGTATCCCCTATACGGCGTCGGGTGTGCTCGCCAGCGCGTGTGGCGCCGATAAAGAGGTTTCAAAGCTTCTGTATGCCAAGGCAGGCATCCCCATTGCCCCCGGTTTGGCGCTTGAGGCGGGCGACGAGGTTGATATCGATCGCATCGTTGAGATTTGCGGCGAGCGTTGCTTTGTAAAGCCCGCCGTCAACGGCTCCAGCTACGGCATCTCCCTGGTACACGAGCCCTCTGAGCTGCCTGCCGCCATCGCCAAGGCCTTTGAGTACGGCGATAAGGTGCTGGTCGAAAAGTGCATCGAGGGAACCGAGATTACCGTAGGAGTCTACGGCGAGGATGACGTGCGCGCCCTGCCGATCGTCGAGATTCGCAAGCCTGAGGACTGTGAGTTCTACGACCTGGATGTGAAGTACGTCGATCCCACGGATATCCACCGTATTCCGGCGCAGATTTCGCCCGAAAACTATGCTCGTGCCCAGGAACTAGCCTGTGCGGCTCACAAAGCCCTCGGCTGTCTGGGCATTTCGCGCAGCGATTTTATCGTGAGCGAGGACGGCCCCGTCATCCTCGAGACCAATACGATTCCCGGTATGACCGATACGTCGCTGTATCCGGACGAGATTCGTCATACCAAAGACATGACCTTCCCGCAGGTCTGTGACAGTCTGATTCGCATGGGTCTCCGTCGAGCGGGCATTGCATGCTAATCGAGGATGCTGTATCTCCTGGAACGCCGCAGTTTGTCATTGATTCCTATGCAACGCTTGCCGAGCGTGCCCGCACACAATCGTTTGGCCTTATCGAGGAGGATGTTATCGTCCTCGATACCGAGACCACGGGTCTTTCGGTCCAGGACAACGAGCTTATCGAGATTTCCGCGGCCCGTCTTTCGGGCCGCGAGGTCGTTGACCGCTTTGACACGTTTGTGCATCCCAAGCAGCTGATCCCTGCCGAAATCACTGAGCTCACAAGCATCACAAACGCCGATGTGGCCGATGCCCCCTCGGCTGTAGAGGCCGTGGCTGCGCTCGCCGATTTTGTGGGCGGGTGCCCGGTTATCGCGCACAATGCCACGTTTGACCGATCATTCATCGAATCGGTCAAGGGCGGTGTCAACGTCAGCGACATCTGGATCGATTCGCTGGCGCTGTCCCGTATCGCGCTGCCGCGCCTGGCATCGCACAAGTTGTCCTTTATGGCCGATCTGTTTGGCTGCGACTCCGTGTCGCACCGTGCAAATGCCGATGTCGATGCCCTGTGTGGGGTGTGGCGCGTGCTGCTGGTTGCCCTTACGGACTTGCCGCAGGGCCTTATGGCGCGTCTGGCGGATATGCACGCGGATGTTCCTTGGTCCTATCGTCCCATTTTCTCGTTTTTGGCAGGTCAAAACCCCGGCTCGATTTTCTCGCTTGCCGCCGCCCGCGCCGACGTGCTCAAGGCCGATCGCGCCGATGATCGCGTGGATGCCGACGAGCTGCCGGTTCTTAACATGCCGAGCCGCGAAGAGATCGAGGCGGATTATGCCCCCGGTGGTCTAGTCAATCGCATGTATCCCACTTATGAGCCGCGCGACGAGCAGATTGCCATGGCGCTCGAGGTACGCGACGCGTTGGTTACGGATACGCATCGCGTGATAGAGGCCGGTACGGGCGTCGGTAAATCGATGGCGTATCTCGTGCCCTTTGCCGAGGCCGCCCGCCGAAACAACATTACCGTTGGCATTGCGACCAAATCGAATAATCTTGCCGATCAGCTTATGTACCACGAGCTGCCAAAACTCGCCGAACAGCTGGACGGAGGCTTGTCATTCTGTGCGCTCAAGGGATATGACCACTATCCGTGCCTGCGCAAACTCGAGCGCATGAGCCGAAGTCAGGCCGAGATTACCACCAAGCGCGATCCTGCCGACACGCTCACAGCGGTTGCGGTGATCATGGCGTATGTGTGCCAATCTGCCGATGGTGACCTCGATTCGCTCGGCATTCGCTGGCGCAGCGTCAACCGTCCCGACTTTACGACGGCCTCACGCGAATGCGCTCGCCGCCTGTGCCCGTTCTTCCCCGATAAATGCCTCGTCCACGGTGCCCGTCGTCGCGCGGCGCATGCCGATGTCGTGGTCACAAATCATTCCCTGCTGTTTCGCAACGTTGCGGCCGAAGGGAGAATTTTGCCTCCCATCCGCCACTGGGTAATCGACGAGGCCCATTCCATCGAGCGCGAGGCGCGCCGCCAGTGGGCGCGCGTGGTCTCGGCAGACGAATCTCGCGTGCTATTTGAGCGCCTTGGCGGGTCGAGCTCCGGTGCATTGAGCCAGGTATCTCGTGATTTGGCGACATCCGAAGGCTCCACGCTTTATCTGGGGCTCACCGCGAAGGCGACGTCTACGGTCGCACGCGCGAGCATGGCACTCGCCGAGGTGTTTGACGGCGTGCGTGAGCTCGGCCGTCGCGCCCGCGGTGGCTATGACAGCGCAAATCTGTGGATTGGCCCCGAGTTGCGCGAGTCGGATGACTGGCATGACTTCTTGCAGTCTGCCAGCGCTGCTATCGATGCCCTGGAGCAGGCGGATAAAAATGTTGCCGCGCTGGTGCAGGCTTTCGCTGCCGATAAACCCGAGGTCGTCGTCGACCTGGGCGATATTTCGCGCCGTCTGCACGAGCTGGCCGAGAACCTCAAGCTCATCATTGACGGCACCGACGAGCATTATGTGTACTCGCTGCAGGTCAACCGCCGCCTACGTGCGGGCGGAGAATCCATGACCGCCGAGCGCATCGACATCGGCGAGGCCCTGGCGAACGAGTGGCTGCCCGAGGTGCATACGGCCATCTTTGCCTCGGCAACCATGACGGTGTCCAAGAGCTTTGAGCACTTTAACCATGCCGTAGGCCTCGATCGCATTGGCGCTTCGGCATCCTCGTCACTGCACCTGGATTCGAGCTATGACTTCGATTCGAACATGGCCGTAGTCGTGGCGGGGGACATTCCCGACCCTCGCGACCGCGAGGGCTATCTGTCCGCGCTCGAGCGCGTATTGGTCGATGCCCATCTTGCCATGGGCGGGTCGGTACTCACGCTGTTCACCAATCGCCGCGATATGGAAGACCTGTACGCTCGGGTTGAGCCCAAGCTGGCGCGTGCCGGCCTGGAACTCAATTGTCAGCAGCGCAATTCGTCTCCCCGTCGCTTGCGCGATCGCTTTATCAACGAGTCGACCTCGTCGCTCTTTGCTCTCAAAGCATTTTGGGAGGGCTTCGATGCCAGCGGCGAGACGCTGAGATGCGTCATTATCCCCAAGCTGCCATTCTCGAGCCCCACCGATCCTCTCTCGTGCGAGCGCAATCTGCGCGAGGACCGCGCCTGGGTACGCTACTCGCTGCCCGAGGCGGTTCTCGAGGTCAAGCAGGCGGCCGGTCGCCTGATTCGTTCATCGACCGATTGCGGCGTGTTGATTTTGGCCGACCCGCGTCTGGTGACGAAGGGTTACGGAAAGAAATTTCTGACATCGCTGCCTACGAGCTCGTATCAGCGCATCGAAACGGCGCAGATCGGCCACTATCTTCAGTTATGGCGCCAAGCGCACGAACGCCATCGCTAAGAACGGAAGGCCATTGCCTCGGCGGCATCACATAGACGCTTTGAAAGGGCGGGGTCGTCTGCGATGCGGATGGCTCCGCCCGCTGCGATAATCTGGCTAAACAGCCAGTTTTCGGAGCTATAGCAAACGGTCACGCTTGCCGTACCCTCCCCATCGGCTTTAATTGACCTGATACCTGCCCACCTCACGCGTTCTGCCATATCGAGCGGCATCAGGAGCTTAACGCTCTGGCTTGCCTGTGCAAGGGAATCGTGCAGGGACGTGGTTTCGGTCGTGTGACGCACGACGGAGTCTTCCGTCAGCAGAAGCTCCTCGATCTTGTCCATACGGTAGGAGCGCTGCCCGTCTGCCTCGACATCCCAGGCAATCAGGTACGTTTGGTCGCCGTTGGTCGTAATCTTTAGGGGGTCGATCAATCGCCTGCGTGGATGCTGGTCGTCCAGGGAGCGGTAGGTGACGAGGCATCGCACGCCATCCTGAATTGCACAGCAGAGTTGCTGCCAATAAGATCCGCGGGCGACGGTATCGTCAACGCGTTGGTTGTATCCGAGTTCCGCCGGAAGGAGTGCGCGCCGGATGCGCGCCGCCGCGCACTCTTCGATTCCGAGTGACTCCAATTCATGATTGAGTACGGCGCCCTCGGCGGCACTCAGGCGAAGCGGCAGCACACGGCCCGCATCGCCGATGAGAACCACACGTTCATCGTGGCATTCGCAAATGATGCGCGCGCCCGATTCGCGGTCTGCGAGCGTCGAGATGATGCCGATGATCTGGTCGAGCGAAGCTCCGGAGATATCGAAGCGACTGCAGATTTCGTCTCGCGTCATGCCCGCCTCGCCGGCGGCATAGAGTGCCTCCATAATGTCGATGGAGCGCGAGAGCCTTTGTTCGCTGGTGAGCTTACGCACGGCCATGAGCGCTCACTGTCCTTTCGATGAGGCGGTTCCACGCCTGCTTGAGTTCGTTGGGCTCTACGGGCCTCATACCGTCAACGCTGTGTTCCATGCAAAATGACGCCGCCGCATTCAGGTCGCGAACGTTAACGGTCCAGGTCCAGCCGTCTTTGGCGTGCTCGAGCCTGCCTCGCCCGCGTGTGAGGCCGTGGACCATGTCGGATTGAGCCTGCGGAGCAAACGAGAAAGTTGCCGTGACGGGTTGGCAATCGGAGAAATCGAATTCAAAGAAGAGGTAATCGTTGAGATTGAAGTCTGCGGGAATGGCGTAGGCCCGCGATGGGCGCCACGCACGAACGATGCGATCGCAGCGAAAGGTTCTGATTTTTCCGGTGGCATCATCTAGGCCGCAAAAGTAGGCTGTTCCTTCACGCTCGAACATGCCGTAGACGCAAACAGTGCGTTGTCGTTGCTCACCCCGTCCGTTTTGATACAAAAAACGCAGCGCGCATCGGTCGGCAAACGCGCTCCATACCGCATCGACCGTCGGCGAGTGAAGAACGGGGTGCTCGGCCGTATTCGTCTCGCCGGTAAGATAGGCAATTTTGGAGCGTATGTCGGCGAGCGGGGTTGCAAAGGCCGAAGAGCCCGTGGTGAGGGTCTGATCGATAGCGTTTAGCAGAATGTCGGCATCGTCTGCGGTGATCAAGCCGCCCGCGGCAAACGTATGCTCACGGTCGATTGTCCAGGCGCTCTCCTCGGTCTCCTGGGCACCCGCGGCGCGAACTTCCTTGATCACAATGCCCCGCTCGAGTAGCTTGTCGCGGTCGCGGCGAAATTTTCGCTTATCCGAGTCGACGTTGCCCGATCCGTAGCCTAGGTCAGAATCCAGCACGATCTGCTCGGTAGTTAAGGGCTCGGGGGAACTGTTGAGGACAAAGAAAAGGTTGAGGATACGCTGGGCGGTTTTGTCGAAACCGGGTTCTGGCGCATTTGTTTTGTTTGTCGCGGTCATATCGCTTACCGTCATAGAATCCTCGCATGGGAAGGTTATTTGATGCCATGATTTTAATCCGATATGGAGATTAGGCTATATCCTTGTCCGCTCAGTGCGTTAAGATGCCCAGATTTCGGCCGATTGCGTTCGCTCGGGGTATACTTTCGACTATATACGGTTCTAATGTGCAAGCATTGGGCCTATTTGTCGGATTATGGATGTGGAGCGCACATGGCGAACACCCAGAACTATATCAATCATCTGCTACAGGGCACGGGCATCACGCCGGCGTGCAGCGAAGAAGAGCGTTTGGCTGCCGAGGATATCGCCCAGATCTTCCGCAATCATGGCTTTGATCCCGAAGTCCAGGAATTTAACGCTCCTGCACCCAGCAGGCTGGCATTTGCCGTCACAGGCATTCTGTCTTTTGCCGGTGCCCTGCTTATGGGTATTGGCGGCAGCATCGGCTTAATCGGTGTTCTGCTGGCCATCGTCGGTGCCGTGTTGTATGTGCTCGAGCGTACCGGTCGCCCTGTTATTTCTCGCCTGGGCAAGACGGGCGTGAGTCAAAATGTCATTGCCTATCACAAGGCCACAGGTCCGCTTGCATCTCCGCGCAACCGTCCGGTGGTTGTTGTCGCCCATTACGATTCTCCGCGTGCCGAGCTCCTCGCTCGCGAACCGTATGCGCCGTATCGCGCACTCATCGCCAAGATGCTGCCGGTCGCCACGATTGTCCCCGCTGCCGTCGCCATTCTGCGCATTCTGCCGCTCCCCGGCGCTCTTAAGGTTCTGCTTTGGATCGTTGCGATCCTCGCCTCTCTTGTGGCGCTCGCCAACGCGGCCAATATCATTGCCAACCGTTTTGTTCTTCCCTATACGTCCGGTGCGGTCTGCAATAAGTCTTCTGTAGCCGCGATGCTCGGTGTCATGGATAACGTTGCCCCTTACCAGGGCGAAAACGAGTTCCCCAACGACATTCCGTTTGATGACTATTTTGGTGAGCAAAAGCGTCGTGCCGAGGAGATGGCGCGCGCGGCGGCTGAGTATGCCGCTGCCCAGCAGCAAAACGACTACGGTAACACGATCGAGTATGAAGAGCCCTCCTACACCGAGGACGAGTTTGGCCAGCCGATCGCTCCCGAATCCGAGCAGGGCGAAGTTTTTGACGAGCAGATCGATGGCTTTGAGGGTGCCTCAGCTGACGAAACCCTGATTGGTGTCATTGCTCCCGAGGCTCAGGTCGAAGCCGAGGTTGCTGCCGAGCCGGTCGCGGATGAGGATGTCGTCGAGTCGATTGGGGCGCCCGCTGTCGCTGGGCCGAGCGAGCCCGAGCCCAAGCTGTATCGCAATGCTGCCGGTAATATTCGCTTTGGTTCTGATGCCATTCGTGCCTTGGGGATGCTTCCCGAGTCGTGCACGCTTGATTACGAAGAGGGCGAGGAGCCGACGATCGATCCCGCGCCTGCTTCGGTTGAACCTGTCGCCGCGCCCGCCGACGAGCCCGTCGTCGATACCGAGCCCGAGACGGAACCCGAGCCCAGCCCTGCACCCGAGCCGGACACCGCTGCACCCGCTCCGGTGGTTCAGGATGTGTACGACGATTCCGCCAGCGATTACGATGAGTATCCGCAGCGCGTTTCCTATGAGAGCGATACCGATTTTTCGGCCGATCTACCGGTCGCGACGCCCCATGCCGATATAGCATCTGCGTTCTCTTCGATTGGAGCCAGCGCTTCAAGCTTCTTTAAGGGCGCACTCGCTAAGGGTAAAAAACTTGTCGACGACCTTGAGGAAAAGCGTGCCGCTGCGCGCGAGGTGGCAGAGCAGGAGGCTATTGCCCACCAGCAGGCTGCCGAGGCCGAGCGTGAGCGTGCGGCGCGGGAATTTGAACAGCATGAGGCTGAGCAGCCTGCCGCGACGGAGGTCGCCGAGGCTACGACGTCCTTTGAGGCCCAGCAGCCAATCGACGCCACCGAGACGCTCGATGCCGCGAAGTTCGATGCCACGATAACGTTCGAGAAGCAGGGTACTGCCATCGCCGATCCCCTTTCTGTTTCCGATGAGTCCCAGGATGCTGCAGATGAGATCGAGGCGCCCGAAGCCGAGCCGGCTGAGAGTTTCGATGCCGAGCAGGTTGAGAACGTTGACGCCGAGACGAACACCGCCGACGAGATTGAAGCCGACGCGACGGTCGTCGTTGAGCAAGAAGAGACCCCGGTGATTTCTAACGCCGATGAGTCCAGGCCGTACTCTACGCAGATCTTTACCATGCCTGCCCCGAGCGATCCCGGCTCCACGGTTGCCAACCCCGCATCGGCGCAGGTCGAGACGGTTGATTCGCTCATGGCACAGATTTCGTCAAAGGCCGCACCGCGTCCGCAGATGAATATCCCCGATCCCGCTTCTGCTCCGGTGCCCACACCTTCTTCTTCGCCGCTTGCCTCGGTCCCCGATCCGTCGCTGCCCTCGATGCAGCAGGCCAACGTCGCATCCCGCACATCCCTCTTCGATCTCCCTGACCCCTCGGCTCAGGCCGACGATCCTTTCGCGACGGCTCAGGGGCCCGAGCCCACGTCGGCACCGGTTGCCCCCTCCATGCTCGTTTCTTCGGGCGCTCAGCCCATCGAAACCATCTCGGCTCCCGTCGCCAAGGAGGCAAAGCCTCAGAAGCGCGGTCTGGGCGGCTTGTTCGGACGCAAAAAGAAGAATGAGCAGAACAGCATGAGCGACTGGCTGGGCGTCGAGGATGACTACGATGCCAAGAAGTCTGGCCGCGGTATCGGCTCTTGGGATAACTTTGAGGACGATGATAACGGCTGGAAGGGCGGTGCCACCTCTTCTGACGGCGCTTCTGCCGAGGACATGCTTTCGGCTGTTGCCTCCATGGGTGATGACGAGCTGCTTGGTCACGATATCTGGTTTGTGGCAACGGGTGCCTCGGATTGTGACGGCGCCGGTATGAAGGCGTTCCTCGAAGCCCATCGCGATAAGCTGCGTGGTGTGTTCTTTATCAATCTTGAGTCCATTGGAGCCGGTAGGCTTTCGGTCGTGACGGTCGAAGGCGAGCAGCAGTTGCTCAAGGGTGATCGCCGCATCATGAATCTGGTCAGCAAGGTGTGCAAGTCGTTCCACGTTGATTGTGGCGCGTTTGAGATGCCCTATGCCAAGACCGATGCCTATGCCGCGCTCGAGGCGAGCCGTCGCGCCCTCACAATTGCCGGTGTCGATGGCCCGCGTCTTGCCTGCGCGCGCACCGAAGACGATTTGCCGTACAACGTCAACCCGACGAACATCGCTACGGTGTCCGAGGTTGTCACCGAGGTCATCCGCCGTTCGTAGCGGACCTCTAAGGAGTTAGCGTGTTTTCATACATCAAACGCCATTGGCCCGTCTATGTGGTTCTGTTTTTGATCGCCATCGCTATGGGTCTGGGGGCCGCATATATCGTGGGCGCTAAGGGGTCGACGCCCAGGTCCACGATGAGCGAAGAGGTGGAGCAAGAGCAGAGTTTGGGTGCCGACGGCATTTCGGATGGCGATCTGGAACTTGTTGACGGCGGGTCTGCGTCTACGGAATAGCCTTTGGTTACATACGCCAGATAACGGGCGAGCCGGCATATCGGCTCGCCCGTTATTTCTACCTACTCCTCTTTTGATGCCGAGCTTAGCCAAGTGAGCCAAATTGCTGTGCCACCGGCGGTCAATAATGCGGTGAGAAAAGAGATGATGGGTGCATTGCCCGTATTTGGAAGATCCTGCGGAATGGCGCATTTTTGAACAACACGATCTTTATCGTGCGACTCGAGTTTTTCGCCTCCTCCGTTGCGGCAAAGGTCAACACGGGCACTGTTGGCGAGTGCGGTTTGGGGCGTATAGGATGAGGTTGCACACATCCGGATGATTGCTCCGTGTAAATCCGATTTGAGGGATGCCGTCGCGTCGTCAAGGTCGTCATGCTCGTCTTTAAGCCCATTGCGATTCCAAGAATCGTTGTCGCGCCGGGTCGTAAAGTCTGCGGAAACCGAGCCATACTCAAAGCGAATCCCCGTGATAACAGCGTCGTCCGAAAGCGTAAGGTCCTTTACTTCGAGGGTGGAAGACTCTGTGGTCGAGACATCGGCTTTCCAAAGACTCCAGCCGTCGTAATCGACAATCCGCACATCCTCGCCCAGCCGCTCTTCGACCTCGGCTGTCTCGAGCCACGGGTTGGTGTGTTCATCGTCAAGTGTGGCGTTGGCCTTTTCCTTTATGCCCAACTTGTCTGCCGGTGACGTTCGATACCAAACATTGCAGAGCCCGTTTAAGTCGCCGACGGCGATCGGGGTTTTAATGGCGACAAGTTTGGCCGTGCCGTCTTTGGCACATTCGAGATCGTCGGTGACGGTGAACTCGTCGACCCAGGTGCTCGATTCGTTTTGAGCGTCGATGGTGTAGGAATAGGAGCCCTTACTGTCGGGTTGCGTCGCCGCCCGGTTTTTACCGTCGCCGTTCGCCACTGTTCCCTTTGCGGTTGGCCGCGCGATTTCTTGTCGCTTGTCGACGCTCCCCTTAATCTCAATCGGTGCATCCGTCATGGTTACGGCCTGGATCTTCCCCGTATCCTCGACTTCAAAGGATACATCTTCAGCGAGGTCATAGGAGCGCGGGGACATTGTTTCGCGTAGGGTATAAGAACCGGGTGCAAGGTGCTCCACGCGATGGGGCTGCTCGGATGATATCCAAGAATCAATTTCTGTTCCATCGGCGTCGCATAAGACCAGTCGGGCGCCTTTAACTTCATGCTTGTCTGTCATATCGACCTTGGAGAAATCGACCTTGGTGTAATCATTAGGCAATTCGATCTGCGACTCGACCACGGGGACCTTCTGGTCGATATAAGTAAGCTCAACGATATGTGCTGTCCGATCAAGTAGATAGCCGTCGGGAGACTGGGTTTCAACGACTTCGTATCGTGCCGTTCCGCAACCCAGCGAAAGGTTGTCTACGCGAGCTTTACCCTGTTCATCAGTTGTGACGGCGGCAACGGCTTCACCGGCAAGGGCGGCAATGTGGCCATCGGGACAAACGATATCGTCGGCAGCGCGAATTTCAAACTTGGCACCAGATAGGGCACTGCCGTCTACTGCGTCAGCCTTCGCGATCTCGATGCTTCCGGTTGCCGCGCTGTTGAAATACGAGACGGCGGCGATAGGTGTGAGATCTGCATCGGCAGGAATCGTCACCTTCAGTTCGTCGCCCACAAGGTAGGGCGCTTTGGCTGCGACTTCTCGTACGTAATATGTGCCCGGCTTGAGCGATTCTGGCAACGTGACGGTGCCGGTCGCATTGGTGGTAAAGGTGTTCATAACGTTGTGCGTCGGATACCAGCATGTTTGAGAGATGGGTTCACGGTTGCTGTTGAGCAGCTGAAAACTAAAGCCGGCAAGGGGGACGGAAGCTCCCGTCTGGGCATCGCGTTTGATGATTTGGAGATGTGTCGAAAGGGTGTGATTGTCCACTATGTACTGAAGCTTGGCTCCGTCGGCGATTTGCTCGGGCGTGATGGTCCAATCCTCTGCCCGCTTGAAGCCTGTGGGAACAGTTTCCGGGACCTCGCGAACGGTATACCCCTCACGATCGTAGGGGATGGCGCCGTGGACGCCGTCCGGTCGTGTGCCCGCGCCAAACCAGGCCTTGGGCTGGTCTTTGGTGGATGCGAAGCCATAGATATTTGTCGTCAATGTGCCTACGACCTGCTTAGAGCTGTTGCTGACGATTTCAAAGACGACGCCTTCCGCTGGCTGTTCTAATCCCGATTGCTCGCCGTTCCCGTAATCCTTGAACTTGGAAATCTCGATGTCAAACGCAACATGAGTATTGGGGATGCGGCGTTCGAGCTCAACGACGCCCATGTCGTTTAGTTGATTGGGGCCGACCGTATAGGTCCAGCTGTCATGGGGGAGCAGGTAGCCCTCTGGTGCTTTCGATTCGTAGAGGGTAAAGGTTCCCAGGGGAATGCCGCTTAAGGTCGCCTGGCCATCGTCTTCGGTCGTGAAGGTGCGCGTCCACCCAGGGGTAGACTGCGAGACACAGGTAAATTCGGCTTTGGCGAGCGAGGTTCCCGCCTGCGCTCCGGCATTCGTGGCGGCATCGGTTTTGACGACACGCAGCGTGATAGAACCTGGCTGCTCGTTGATTGTGACATGTCCGCCGCTTTTTCCGGTGGTAAAGTCAATGCGATCGCGTCGGGACAGATAGCCTGTCGGCGCTTTGGTTTCGATTAGGTAATATGCCGTGTTGGGCAAAAGCGTTGCCCGTGCACGACCGTTGCCGTCCATTTTGATGCTGCCGACGTGTTTGTCCGTGTTTTTCTCAAAGATGTTAAACGTCGCCCCACCTAACTGATACGTATCGTTCCCGCTGGTAATGACAGTGTTTGCAGATCTTTTTTCAAAGGATACGTTGATGGTGGGCAAAACGTAGAGCATATCCTGGTGACGGCCTTCGTTAGAGACGGGTCCGTGATAGCGTCTGGCGCGATGCGGGTCGGCCTTAATATTTCCGGCTTTTGCGTTGTCGTAGAGCCAGCGCGCCGCCGCGACAACCTCGGCGTCTTGATCGAACTTGCCGCTTTTGGCAACGCCGGCGTTGTTTGTATACGCAAAAGAGCCGTCGGGGCGCGTGGTTCCTTTGAGCATCCACACGGCAATCTGGGTTGCGGCGCGGGCGCGTTCGGCCGTTAGGTTATGGCCGCCAAATGATGTGGCGGAAGGGTATCCATGGCAGATGACGGCGGCAAACTCGTTGTCGAGCCATGTCCAACCCTGATTGTAGGTCCGCCATGGTCCTCCTGGGCTGCTGGGGCCGGGGCAGTCTTGGTTCATGCAGTAAGAAATCGAGGCGTCTTGTGCCTCGTACTTGCCAATGCCAAACGGTCCGCACATATCGCTGATGGTGCGAAAACTAAGCGTATCGTTTCCATCGACGGCGCAGGCGGTACCAGGCGTGGCGCAGGCTAGAAACAACAAGAGGAATAGGAGCAGCGGTGCTGTTGCGATTGCGCTGTGGACAGAGTGCGTGGGTGCATTGGACATGGCTGCTCCTTATCCTTTGTGCGCCGCGCTGGGAGATTGCGGCGCGTGGGATGAGATTAGCGCCGGGGGTCATACGGGTAAGTACCGCGAGCTGACCAAGAACTTGCCAAGTTCCCAACAAATGGAGACCGGTTTTAGATAATCAAACAAAAAAGCAGGTAGAAGACGGTGTAAAACAGGTTACTCGAGTCCCTGTTTTCGCAATTCGAGCAACAAGAAGATGATTTTCCATGCGTAAAACAAGGGTTAGCGCCCTTGTATCAAACAAGACAACCGCGTTATACTATCCCCCACATATGCGGGCATCGCCAAGTGGTAAGGCATCAGCTTCCCAAGCTGACACTCGCGGGTTCGAGTCCCGTTGCCCGCTCCAAAAAAATAAAAGCACGGCACCGCTGCGGTACCGTGCTTTTTTCAATAAAGTGCCGGGACTCGAACCCGACAGGGTGTGAACGTTAGGCAAATGGCAAAATGTTAGGTTAATACCTGCTGCCTATACTTGCACCTGCGCACGGTACAATGGTTGAGTTACGACCAACGTGCCAATAACCAAAAAGGAGCCGCTATGATCGATCGCTATACCCGCCCGGAGATGGGACACATCTTCTCCCTCGAGAACAAGTACGCCATTTGGCAGGAGATTGAGGTTCTGGCCTGCGAGGCCCAGGCGGAGCTCGGCAAGATCGGTATTTCTAAAGAAGAAGCTCAGTGGATCCGCGACCACGCCAACTTTGAGAAGGCGAAGGTCGACGAGATCGAAGAAGTCACGCGCCATGACGTCATTGCCTTCCTGACCAATATGAAGGAGTATATCGACGCCGATGTTCCCGAGGGCGAGCCTAAACCCAGCCGTTGGGTTCACTATGGCATGACCAGCTCTGACTTGGGCGATACGGCCCTGTGCTATCAGCTCACCCAGGCCTGCGACCTAATTATCGAGGACGTCAAGAAACTCGGCGAGATCTGCAAACGTCGCGCTTTCGAGGAGCGTAACACGCTCTGCGCCGGTCGCACTCACGGCATCCACGCCGAGCCTATGACCTTTGGTATGAAGTTTGGCTCTTGGGCCTGGGAGCTCAAGCGCGATCTGGATCGCCTTGAGGACGCTCGCAAGAACGTCGCCTTCGGTGCCATCTCGGGTGCCGTTGGCACCTACAGCTCCATCGAGCCGTTTGTCGAGGAGTATGTCTGCGAGCACCTGGGTTTGGTTCACGACCCGCTGTCCACGCAGGTTATCAGCCGCGACCATCATGCCTACCTCGCCGGCGTCCTTGCCACCACGGCTGCCACCTGCGAGCGCATCGCTACCGAGGTTCGCAATCTGCAGAAGACCGATACACTCGAGGCCGAGGAGCCGTTCCGCAAGGGTCAAAAGGGCAGTTCCGCCATGCCGCACAAGCGTAATCCCATCACCATGGAGAAGGTCTGTGGCCTGTCGCGCATCGTGAAGTCCAACGCCCAGGTCGCCTTCGACAACGTTGCCCTGTGGCATGAGCGTGACATTTCGCACTCTTCTGCCGAGCGCGTCGCCCAGGCCGATAGCTTTATCGCGCTTGACCACATGTTCCAGTGCCTTATCCGCGTTATCGATGGCCTCCAGCTGTATCCGGCTCGCATGATGGCCAACCTCAACAAGACCCGCGGTCTCATCTTCTCCTCCAAGGTTCTGTTGGCCCTCGTCGATACGGGCATTACCCGTGAGGACGCCTACGCAATCGTGCAGGAAAACGCCATGGCGACCTGGCATGAGGTGCAGGACTGCGTTTCCGGCCCCACCTTCAAGGAGCGCCTCGAGGCCGATCCGCGCTGCACCGTCAGCCAGGAGAAGCTCGACGAGATCTTTGATCCGTGGGACTTCCTCACCCGCATCGATACGGTCTTCGATCGTCTGGAGCAGCTGAGCTTCGAGTAGGTTCGGGCATAACGTTAGCTTTTTAGGGCGCTTTGCTGGTAATGTGTGTTGCCGGTAAAGCGCCTCGTTGCATTCATGGAAAGACGGGGATAATAGTCGTCTCGAATGACATTCTGAGAAGGAGATCGCATGATTTCGTTTGATTACAAGCCCCAGGGCGTGTGTACTCGCAATATTCACCTCAATCTTTCCGATGACGGCAGCAAAGTGCTGGGCGTTGAGTTTACCGGCGGCTGCAACGGCAACCTCAAGGCCATCTCTAAATTGGTCGAAGGTGTTTCTTCCGATCGTGTGATTGAGGTGTTGGCCGGCAATACGTGCGGCACGAAAAAGACCTCCTGTGCCGACCAGCTTACGCGTGCCATCGAGGCCGCGCGTGCCGAGATTGCCTAATGAGTATTTTTGATCGCGTTAAGAATGGGGTAACGCGCCGAGGATTTGTGTTGGGTGGTGCTGCCGCGAGTGCTGCCACGCTGCTTGCGGGGTGCTCGAAAAAAACGGGCACCAGCGATGATGCTGCCGGTGAGCCGCAGGTTATCAAAGATGATTCCAAGATCGTCTCGATTACCGAAGAGTATGAGGCCGTCGACATTGATCTTAAGCCGACGGCGTCGTGGACGTTGCCATTGGGGACGCTCCTGTACTACTGCGATGGCGGTTACGCTGCGGCGATGATGGCGCCCGCATCTGCGCTGCATGCCAACACGCTTGGCGTGTTCAACATGGGGGACGGCTCACTCACCACGTTGATTGACGATCCTGTCGAGGGTTCCGGTTATGCGTTTTACGACGTTCGCGCCACCGATAGCGTGTTTGCGTGGGTTGAGATGAACTACGCGAATTCGTCGTGGAAGCTCTATGCGCAAACCCTGTCGGGCGCGGCGCTTACTGGTAATGCCGTTGAGCTTGATCGCGGCGGTGAGGACTACGACCCTCCGCTGTTTACCGCCTTTGACTCGTCGGTCATCTGGTACAAGATGCCTTCGACCGGTGGCAATAAGACCGGCAGCGATTCATATTGCTACCGCCGTTCGCTCGATGAATCTAAAGCGGAGGCAATCTGGAAGTCGACAGGCCGCTTTGCGTCTGCACCGCGCGTGAGCGATGGCATCCTGACTATCTCACCCCGCGTGCGCAATGACGAGGGCGTCTACTACGGCATGACGGCGATCGACCTGACGGACGGCAACAATACCAAGAGGGCTCAGCTGGTCCTTCCTTCGTCGGTGTCACCTTTCGAGGCCGTATATATGGGCGATACGTTTGTGTTCTCCATTGAGGCGACCTATGCCGGCGTGGGCGGCCTGGGCAATATGGGTACCTACATTGGCAACGAGGGCGGCCCGTATCAATTTCTATCGCGCGAACCGCTTGCGTGCGCCGCCGGCAGGAAGGGCAAATATCTGGTTAAGGTTCAGGCGTCGCATTTTCTGATCGATACCTCCGCTAAAACCTATGGTTCGCTGCTGTCGCCCGACCGCGCTCTCGAATATGGCGACTATCCAGCTACGGCGGGAAAATCGAATACGTTTTTAACCTATGCCACGGTGCGTAATAGCCAAGGAATTCCCGAGACGGTTACCGCTCGCCTGTTCTCTCTTTAGCGCCGAGGGGTTAAAAAGGCGCCAACGGGGGAATAAGCCCATTGTAACCGTGAGTACCGCCCGCCGAGCTGTCGCGCCCATGCGATGCCCGGTGGGCTCAGGTGCGTTAAAATGGGCTTGTTCTTAGCTAATTGAGACAGGGGGGCCGTGTTATGGCTTCAGATGCAAAAAAGATTCTGCTGGTCGAGGACGAGAAGGCGATCCGTGACGCTGTCGCTGCCTATCTCGAGCGCGAGGGCTACTGGGTTGTTGGCGTTGGCGATGGCCAGTCTGCGATCGAGGAGTTCGAGAAGCACCAGTTCGACTTGGTTGTGCTCGACCTTATGCTCCCCAAGATCCCCGGCGAGCGCGTTTGCCGCACTATCCGCGATACCTCGGATGTGCCCATCATCATGCTTACCGCCAAGGGCGAGATCGAGGATCGCATCATCGGCCTCGAGCTTGGTGCCGACGACTACCTGATCAAGCCGTTCTCGCCGCGCGAGCTCGTCGCCCGCGTTCGCGCCCTGTTCCGTCGTGCTCACCAGGCAGACGAGCCCGCCGTTGAGGTACTCGACTTTGGCGATCTGGTCATCGATATCTCGGGCCACAAGATCTTGGTCGAGGGCAAGGAAGTTGATTTGACCGCTTCCGAGTTTAAGCTGCTTACCACGCTTGCTCGCCATCCCGGTCGCGTCTATAACCGTATGGAACTGGTCGAGAAGGTGCTCGGCTACGACTTTGAGGGCTACGAGCGCACCATCGACAGCCACGTGAAGAACCTTCGCGCCAAGCTGGGCGACGACCCCAAGAAGCCTAAGTGGCTCTATACCGTTCACGGCGTCGGTTATCGCTTCGAGGCTCCGGCCAAGACCGATAAGCCGGACGAGAAATAGGTAAATCACATATGACACCTGCGCGCTTTGAAATCGGACAAAAGCACAAGCAGGAGAACGAGGCGGGTTCCAAGGCAAGTTGGAACACGCCTCGTTCCGATTCACGGCCGGCGATGAGCTATCCCTCGCGTATGGCTTTGGCTTTTGCCCTGACATCGCTCATGACGGTATTGGTGCTGGTGGGCGTTGTCTCCGTTGTGTGGGGCACCGTCTTTTCAGATTACACGCGCTCCAATATCGTCGAGATCGCCAATTCTGCTGCCGAAAAGCTTGCGACGTCGTATGGGGAAAACGGCAATTGGACTGCGGGCGAGCTGCGCACGGTCGCGACATCGAGCTTGGTGTCCGACGACCTGGGTATGCAGGTCGTCAACAAAAAGGGCGTTGTCGTTTATGACGACTCATGGCCTTCGGCAAGTGCGACCGCCGATGTGCGCGAGAGCGAATTGCCGTCGAGCAGCTCGAGCGGTAAAAAGGCCTCGCATAGCCCGGTCTCGTCAGCGCCCACCGACTCCGATAGCGTTGCCAACGTCGAAATCGTTACGTCCTCTGGCGAGCATGTCGGACAGGTAAAGCTATGGGCTATCGGCTCCGACGCTCTGCTCACTAAGGCAGATTCTGCGTTTAGGGAGAAGACCTTTAACGCCATGGCTCTTGCCGCGGTTGTTGCAATCTGCATCTCGGTCGTTATCGGATCGCTCGTGTCGCGCATGCTTACCAAGCCGATTCATCGTATTACGAGCACAGCCAAGCAAATTCGCGACGGCGATCTGTCTGCTCGTACGGGCTTGCGCGGCGATGACGAAATCGATCAGCTGGGTGAGACCTTTGACGAGATGGCCACCTCGCTCGAGAAAGATATGAAGCACGAAAAGCGCCTGACCTCGGATGTCGCACACGAGCTTCGTACACCGCTCATGGCCATGCTTGCAACGGTCGAGGCCATGCAAGACGGCGTGTACCCCACCGACGACGAGCATCTGGAGACGGTCGCTTCCGAGACGCGTCGCCTCGCTCGTTTGGTGCAGCAGATGCTCGACCTATCGCGTATGGAAAACAGCACGGCTCCGCTCAATCTCGAACCGGTGGACATGGTTCCGTTCGTGCGATCGATTGTGAACGGCCAGGAGCGTCTGTTTGCCGACCGTGACCTTCGCCTTCGCTTTGCAGATGAAACCCAGGGGCACGACGATGTCGTCGAGGCCGATCCCGACATGATCACGCAATGCGTCATCAACCTCATGAGCAACGCCATGCGCTACACCCCCGAGGGTGGTTGGGTCGTAGTGTCGGTGCTCAGTGACCGCAAGCATGTCAGTATTGCCGTTTCGGATACCGGTATCGGTATTGCCAAGGACGATCTGTCGCGTATCTTCGGACGATTTTGGCGCGCCGATGCCAGCCGCGCCCGCGAAGCTGGCGGCCTGGGCGTCGGCCTCGCCGTAACTAAACAGATCGTCGAGCGTCACCATGGCTACATATCCGTGGAGTCGGAGCTTGGAAAGGGTACGACTTTTACGATTCATCTGTCCCGCGAGCACACGGCGGACGCGGCATCTACTACAATGGAGCACTAGCTTTTCGCTATTCGGTGAAGGAGGGGCCGCGTCCCTGCCGCTCCGAGTTTGCGAAAACGTGCGGGAAAGAACCCGCATTTCTATCGTATTTAGGTAAGGAGTGACTCACGTGACAACGATGGAGCGTCGTCCGGATTCCCGTGGCAAGGTTCGTGATATCTACGATGCCGGCGAAAACCTGTTGATGGTCGCCACCGATCGCATTTCTGCGTTCGACTTTATTCTTCCCGACGAAATTCCGTTTAAGGGAGAGGTGCTCAACCGTATCTCGGCGTTCTGGTTCGACAAGTTTGCCGATATCGTCCCCAATCACCTCGTCTCCATCGATCCGGCGGATTTCCCCAAGGAGTTTGCCGAGTATCGTGACTATCTCGCAGGCCGCGCCATGCTGGTTAAGAAGGCCCAGACGATTCCTATCGAGTGCATCGTCCGCGGCTATCTGACCGGTTCGGGCAAGAAGACCTACGACGAGAACGGCACCGTCTGCGGCATCCAGCTGCCTGAGGGCCTGACCGAGGCCTCCAAGCTCCCCGAGCCGCTGTTCACCCCGTCCACGAAGGCCGAGATCGGTGATCACGACGAGAATATCTCGTTTGAGCGTTGCTGCGAGATCGTTGGCGAGGACATCGCCACGCAGATCCGAGATCTGTCTCTTAAGATCTACAAAGCTGCCGCCGAGTATGCAGCGACCCGTGGCATCATCATTGCCGACACCAAGTTTGAGTTTGGTGTCATCGATGGCAAGGTCACGCTGATCGACGAGTGCCTCACGCCCGACTCCAGCCGTTTCTGGCCTGCCGCCAGCTACGAGGAGGGTAAGATTCAGCCTAGCTACGACAAGCAATTCGTCCGCAATTGGCTCAAGGCCAACTGGGATATGACGGGGGAGACCCCGCATCTGCCCGCCGAGGTCATCGATGGCACGTCCGAGCGCTATCGCGAGGCCTTCCAGATCATCACGGGCTCCCAGTTTACAAGCATGAAGGAGAACGCGTAAGTGAGTACCCGCAGCGCCACGAACAAGCGCACGCAATCCCACGAGGTTACCGGGGTTGCGCGCAAGTCCGCCGCATCCGCCAAGCCAGCTCGTCAGGCAGCGAGTTCTGTTCGCGTCGTGCCGGCATCATCCAAGGCACGCCGCAAGGAGCTCGAGAAGGGCGAGAGCCTTGAGGGCCTCTCTAAAGAGGAGAAGCGCGCCCGCAAGGCTAAGCGGCGCGCCAAGGAGGACCGCATCTACACGGTGTCGAGCATCCTTCTCAAGCAGGATGAGGACTACACCAAGCGCCGCCGCATCTGGTGGGCCGTGCTTACTATCGGCATGGTGCTCGTCGTGGCCATTTGGTCTTCGCTGTACTTCGCTCCCGCTGGCATGGTGTCCAGCCCCGTCCAGATGGCCGGCATTGTTTTGTCCTACATCGTCATTCTGGGTGACTTCATCTACGACTTCGTGCGCATCCGTCCCTTGCGTAATATGTATCGCGCGCAGGCCGAGGGCATGTCCGATAACAAGCTCAACGCTATCATCGAGCGCTCGGCTGCCAAAGAGGACAAGAAGGCCTCCAAGAAGAAGTAGTAGCGTTACAACCTATAGATATCGCTAAGATATAAGGCGCGTCGTTTTTTGCGGCGTGCCTTTTTACTGTTCTGTAGATAGATGGAGTGGCACATGATTCGAGCTGCCCTGACGGTCGAAGAGGCTCTGGAGGGTATGAAGTCCCTGGAGCCCAAGATTAAAAATTATGCGCGTCTCGTTGTCCGCAAGGGCGTCAACGTTAAGCCCGGTCAGGAGGTCGTCGTTCAGTCTCCCGTCGAGTGCGCGTCATTTGCGCGCGTGGTGGTTGCGGAGGCTTATGACGCCGGTGCCGGTCACGTGACGGTCATCTGGGCTGACGATGCCGTGACGAGGCTTACCTACGAGCATGTCGAGAAAAGCTATTTTGAGCAGACTCCCGAGTGGAAGCGCATACAGCTGGATTCGTTTGCCCAGGACGGTGCCTGCTTTATCTTTATTGAGGGCACGGACCCTGCTGCCCTCAAGGGCATCGATCCCGCTAGGCCTGCCGCAGCTTCTAAGGCGAGGAACATGCAGTGTAAGGTCTTCCGCCGTGGACTGGACTACAACATTAACCCGTGGTGCATCGCCGGCGCTCCGGTCGCTGCTTGGGCGCGCGAGGTATTCCCGGGAGACGCCGATGAGGTTGCGGTCTATAAGCTGTGGAATGCGATTCTGCACACCGCTCGTGCTGATGGCCAGGACCCGGAGAGCGACTGGGAGCTCCATGACGCCACATTCGAAAAGAACCTGCGCTTCCTAAACGATAATCAATTTGATTGCCTGCACTACACCGCTTCGAATGGAACTGATCTGACGATTGGAATGACGAAAGGCCATGAGTGGGCCGGCGGCAAGGGAAAAACTCCCGACGGTCACCCTTTCTTCCCCAACATTCCCACCGAGGAGGTCTTCACCTCGCCCGATCGTATGCGCGCCGACGGCATCGTGTACTCGGCTATGCCGCTCATTCACCACGGCAATAAGGTTGACGATTTTTGGATTAAGTTCGAGAACGGCCGCGTAGTGGACTATGACGCTCGCGTGGGTAAGGCAACGCTTGCGAGCATTATTGAAACCGATGAAGGTGCTGCTCATCTGGGCGAGGTCGCGCTTATTTCCAAGAACACACCGATTCGTGAAAGCGGCATTCTATTCTACGACACACTCTATGACGAGAACGCCAGCTGTCACCTTGCGTTGGGTGTCGGTTTTCCCGAGTGCATCGAAAGCGGGTATGACATGTCCAAAGAGGAACTTCTGGAGCATGGCGTCAACGTTTCGAGCACGCACGTTGACTTTATGATTGGCACGGACGACATCGATATTACGGGCATTACACCTGATGGACGTGAAATTGTGATTTTCCAGAACGGCCAATGGAGTTGGGAATAGTCTCAGACCGTGGTACAATGCCATCCGCGGGCCGTTAGCTCAGCTGGCAGAGCAGGGGACTTTTAATCCCAAGGTCCAGGGTTCGAACCCCTGACGGCCCACCATAGAATAGAAAAGCGACTGGCGGATGCCGGCCGCTTTTTTGTTGCCGGTGCACGGGTTCGAACCCGAAAGGGCGCGGAGCTGAGGAAACGCGTCAGCGTTTGCCAGCGCAGCGCGCGAGGCGCGGAGGCGCCGAAGCGGCCGCCCGCGCAGCGGGCCCGAACCCCTGACGGCCCACCATAGAATAGAAAAGCGACTGGCGGATGCCGGCCGCTTTTTTGTTGCCGGTGCACGGGTTCGAACCCGATCTTCTCTATATATAAGGACGCCTGGCGGCCAAAACCAGCCTTTTACCGACAGGAAACCAAAACCAGATGCCGTTAGAGTAAAGTAGCGCACCAGAGATGACCGATACCTCAACACCTATAAACCAGCTGGTCATCGCCAATACCGGAAGCCGATGCTTCAGATATGACTTCAGTGGAACAGCTGAAGGATCAATTTATTTGTGAACAAAATATGGAGTGCGTGATTCCCGCCCCGCGGGCCCCTCCGGTCTGGCAATATATCTCCTTGCCGCGCGGCCCGGTCGAACCGGGAACCGGCGCAGGCGTGCACCTTGAGAACCGGATACTGCGAGGATGGACACACATGATGTGTCGCATCCGGGCAGACATCGAACCATTTGAAATGGTCTGACTTGGATTCGTTTTTCGCAAGGCCGCCGAGAGGCGGCCCCGAGGAATTCCTTTTCCTATCAAACAGAACCATATGAATCGAACGGAACCGATCAGCGAATGACTGAGAGGACCGGACGGGCTCGAAGCCCATTTACTTTGGACGGAGAGTTCGATCCTGGCTCAGGATGAACGCTGGCGGCGCGCCTAACACATGCAAGTCGAACGGCACCTATCTTCGGATAGAGGCGAGTGGCGAACGGCTGAGTAACACGTGGAGAACCTGCCCCCTCCCCCGGGATAGCCGCCCGAAAGGACGGGTAATACCGGATACCCCCGGGTGCCGCATGGCGCCCGGGCTAAAGCCCCGACGGGAGGGGATGGCTCCGCGGCCCATCAGGTAGACGGCGGGGTGACGGCCCACCGTGCCGACAACGGGTAGCCGGGTTGAGAGACCGACCGGCCAGATTGGGACTGAGACACGGCCCAGACTCCTACGGGAGGCAGCAGTGGGGAATCTTGCGCAATGGGGGCAACCCTGACGCAGCGACGCCGCGTGCGGGACGGAGGCCTTCGGGTCGTAAACCGCTTTCAGCAGGGAAGAGACGAGACTGTACCTGCAGAAGAAGCCCCGGCTAACTACGTGCCAGCAGCCGCGGTAATACGTAGGGGGCGAGCGTTATCCGGATTCATTGGGCGTAAAGCGCGCGTAGGCGGCCCGGCAGGCCGGGGGTCGAAGCGGGGGGCTCAACCCCCCGAAGCCCCCGGAACCTCCGCGGCTTGGGTCCGGTAGGGGAGGGTGGAACACCCGGTGTAGCGGTGGAATGCGCAGATATCGGGTGGAACACCGGTGGCGAAGGCGGCCCTCTGGGCCGAGACCGACGCTGAGGCGCGAAAGCTGGGGGAGCGAACAGGATTAGATACCCTGGTAGTCCCAGCCGTAAACGATGGACGCTAGGTGTGGGGGGACGATCCCCCCGTGCCGCAGCCAACGCATTAAGCGTCCCGCCTGGGGAGTACGGCCGCAAGGCTAAAACTCAAAGGAATTGACGGGGGCCCGCACAAGCAGCGGAGCATGTGGCTTAATTCGAAGCAACGCGAAGAACCTTACCAGGGCTTGACATATGGGTGAAGCGGGGGAGACCCCGTGGCCGAGAGGAGCCCATACAGGTGGTGCATGGCTGTCGTCAGCTCGTGTCGTGAGATGTTGGGTTAAGTCCCGCAACGAGCGCAACCCCCGCCGCGTGTTGCCATCGGGTGATGCCGGGAACCCACGCGGGACCGCCGCCGTCAAGGCGGAGGAGGGCGGGGACGACGTCAAGTCATCATGCCCCTTATGCCCTGGGCTGCACACGTGCTACAATGGCCGGTACAGAGGGATGCCACCCCGCGAGGGGGAGCGGATCCCGGAAAGCCGGCCCCAGTTCGGATTGGGGGCTGCAACCCGCCCCCATGAAGTCGGAGTTGCTAGTAATCGCGGATCAGCATGCCGCGGTGAATGCGTTCCCGGGCCTTGTACACACCGCCCGTCACACCACCCGAGTCGTCTGCACCCGAAGTCGCCGGCCCAACCGAGAGGGGGGAGGCGCCGAAGGTGTGGAGGGTGAGGGGGGTGAAGTCGTAACAAGGTAGCCGTACCGGAAGGTGCGGCTGGATCACCTCCTTTCTAGGGAGACACATTCTTAGAGAGAGAACACTTTAACTCGAATAGGGGCAGGAGCCCGTCCGGTTGATGTCTGGCCCGGAT
>NZ_JBQHWK010000011.1:0-82143 GCF_052064015.1 Collinsella sp. HCP3S3_D1 | reverse complement strand
GAAAGTACGTTAGCGGGGCCGGCGAAAGCGCGTTAGCGCATTCGGCGAGATGCGTTTGCGAAAGTGGTCAATTTTAGATTAGCGCTAACACGGGCGAGCGCCCGGACGCCGACCTCGCGAACTCGACGCTGTCGGACGCGTGCTCCCGGCTGGCGCCCGGCGAGCGCCCCGTGATCCACTCCGACCGCGGCGTGCACTACCGCTGGCCGGGCTGGATATCGATATGCGAGCGGAACGGCCTGGTCAGGAGCATGTCGGCCAAGGGCTGCAGCCCCGACAACGCCGCGATGGAGGGCTTCTTCGGCCTGCTCAAGAAGGAGTTCTTCCACGGGAGGGACTGGTCCGGCTGGTCGCCCGGGGAGTTCATCGAGGCCCTCGGCGCGTGGATAGGGCGCTTCAACTCCGAGCGGGCAAGCGACGCGCTCGGTGGCGCGACACCGGACGACTACCGGTCGTCGCTGGGGATGGCCGCGATTTAGCGGTCCAGGAAATCGTCCGCAGTCCCCGTCCATTCTGGGATGTGACTTCCCGATGGGGGCCGATGCGGAAACTGCGTCCCGTTTCGGGTCTTTAAAGCGGGACGCGGCTTCCCCTAGGGGAAGCATCTCGTTATTTGCCGTCGTCGTCCTGGGCTTCATCGCGCGCGTAGAGCTCCAGCATGCGGCGGCGGTATTCGCGCACGGCGAGCTTGGCGCGCTCCAGGCGGCGGCGCTCACGCGGAGTCAGCTTGGACGGGTCGATCTCGTCGCCATAGGTCTTCTCAGCCAGCAAATGAGCGGCGTCCACGATACGGGCATCGATGTGGCCGCTTGCCGCCTCGGTCGAGAGGCGGTCAGCAATGGAATCAAGGGTAGGTATGCCGTCGAGCGAACGCCCATGGCCATGCGAGGTCAAAAGCTCATGCTCGCGCGCGAGCAGGCTCGCTAGGTCGTGGTGAGCGCGCAGGATATCGAGTGCGTCGGCAGGGTGCTCGGCGACCTCTGCCACGGCAGTGGCCGGCGCGGCATCGACCACGCGATAGAAGAGCTGCGCGAGCAGCGGCATCAAGAACACCGTGATGGCACCGGCGGCTACCATAACCGAGGCGACGTCTTGCGACAGCGCGCCTGCGTTGACGGCCACACTCGTCACGGCAACGATGATCGGCAGGGCCGTAGTGCAGTACAGGGCCACGGTAATGCGGCCATACGCCGAAACGTCACGTGTCGCGGGACAAATGCTCATAGAGACAAGGATCGGCACGGCGCGAATGATCAGCAACGCCGCGATAAAGCCCACGAGCAGACCCGGGCGCGACGCCACGGCCGTCAGGTCAATCTTTGCGCCTGACACGGTAAAGAACACCGGAATCAAAAAGCCATAGGCCAGGCCATCGAGCTTGGTCTCGAGCGTATGGTTGCCCTCGGGGATGATATAGCGCAGGACAAAGCCAGCGGCAAAAGAGCCCAACACGATGTCGAGGTCAAAGATGGCGGAAAATGCCACGAGTGTGACCAGGATGAGCACCGTCAGGCGCACGAACGTCTGCGACGTCGTGTCGGCCCGTTCCTCGACAAACGCAAAGAAGCGGCTGCCGACGCGCTTGGAGCGGCTCGGAACCACGGCCAACAGCACACAGACCAGTGCAAACAAGCCAAGGATCACGAGCGTCTGGATACCAGTACGAGCGGAGAGCAGCACCGACATGGCAAGCACGGGACCGAGCTCTCCCCACGTGCCATAGGCAAGGATGGAGTCACCCACACGCGTGCCGGTCAGCGAACGCTCACGCATGATGGGCACGAGCGTGCCGAGCGCCGTCGAAGTGAGCGCCAGCGTCACGGCGATACCGTCGAAATGGCTGACCGAGAACCACGGGGTAAAGCGCACGGCAAGCCAGGCGATGCCAAACGTGACGACCCACGTCGCCATACCGTAGCGTCCCTCGACGCCCGTGATGTTCTTGGGGTCGATCTCAAAGCCGGCAAGCAGGAACAAAAAGGCCAGACCGAGCTCGGACACAAGCGAGACCTCGGCATCTACATGGATGACGCCGAGCATATGAGGTCCCAGCACCGCGCCGAACACGAGCAAAAAGACCGTCTCGGGAACGGGCTTTCCGGGAATCGCCGATGCGATAAAGGGGCTTGCGAAAGCCACAAGCGCGATGATAGCGAGCGAAACGAATGCCATGTGATGCCTTTCTCTTGTTTGCGCTTCACTGTAGCACCCTCGCCGTCCTCAATACGCCATGAGCTGTCGTATCATAGTGACGTTTACAAACATGTGGCTCAAGGCGACCGCGAGGCTTGTCCCGCAAACCGACCGCTGCCGCATACCGCACCGTACGCCCAACCGATCAGGAAGGCAGGAACCAATGGTCTCTCGTATTTACGTGGAGAAGAAACCCGGGTTCGACGTCGAGGCTCAGCAGCTCAAGGGCGAGCTGACCGAAATTCTCGGCATCAAGGGCATCGAGGCCCTGAGGATCATCAACCGCTACGACGTCGAGGGCATCGACGAGGAGCTTTTCCGCTCCTGCGTGCCGACCGTCTTTAGCGAGCCCCAGGTCGATGTGACCTACGACGAACTCCCCGCAAGCGATGGCGCCGTCTTTGCTGTCGAATTCCTGCCTGGCCAGTTTGACCAGCGCGCCGACTCCGCCAGCGAGTGCGTGCAGCTCATCAGCCAGGGCGAGCGCCCCGCCGTGCGCTCCGCCAAGGTCTATATGATCTCGGGCGCTCTGGACGAAGCCGCCATCGAGGCCATCAAGCACTACGTGGTGAATCCCGTCGAGGCCCGCATCGCCTCGCTCGGCCTACCCGAGACGCTGTACATGGAGACCCCCGAGCCCCAGCCCGTCGAGGTGCTCGACGGCTTCCGCGAACTCGACGAGGCCGGCCTTGCCGCCTTTATCTCCGAGCGCGGCCTTGCCATGGACGAGGCGGACATCGCCTTCTGCCAGCAGTACTTCCGCGATGAGGACCGCGACCCCACCATCACCGAGATCCGCGTGATCGACACCTATTGGTCCGACCACTGCCGCCACACCACCTTCGGTACCGTCCTGGACGACGTGACAATCGATGACGCCGTGGTACAGCAGGCCTTCGACCGCTATATGGAGATGCGCCACGAGCTCGGTCGCGACGCCAAGCCCGTCTGCCTCATGGACATGGGCACCATCGGTGCCAAGTACCTTAAGAAGACCGGCGTCATGACCGATGTCGACGAGTCCGAGGAGATCAACGCCTGCACCGTCAAGGTGAAGGTCGATGTCGACGGCGAGGACCAGGACTGGCTGTTCCTGTTTAAGAACGAGACCCACAACCACCCGACCGAGATCGAGCCCTTCGGCGGTGCCGCCACCTGCGTGGGCGGCGCCATCCGCGACCCGCTCTCTGGCCGCAGCTATGTGTACCAGGCCATGCGCGTCACCGGCGCCGGCGACCCCACCGTCCCGGTCTCCGAGACGCTCGAGGGTAAGCTGCCGCAGCGCAAGCTCGTGACCACCGCTGCCGCCGGCTACTCCAGCTACGGCAACCAGATCGGCCTTGCCACCGGTCAGGTCAGCGAACTCTATCACCCCGGCTACGTGGCCAAGCGCATGGAGGTCGGCGCCGTCGTGGGCGCCACCCCGGCAAACCACGTGCGTCGCGAGTGCCCCGCCCCCACCGACAAGATCATCCTGCTGGGCGGCCGCACCGGCCGTGACGGCATCGGCGGCGCCACCGGCTCCTCCAAGACCCAGAACACCGATTCCATCGAAACCTCGGGTGCCGAGGTCCAGAAGGGCAACGCCCCGGTCGAGCGCAAGCTGCAGCGTCTGTTCCGCCGCGGCGACGCCTGCCGCCTGATCAAGCGCTGCAACGACTTTGGCGCCGGCGGCGTCTCGGTCGCCGTGGGCGAGCTTGCCGACGGCCTGTATGTCGACCTGGACACCGTGACCAAGAAGTACGACGGCCTGGACGGAACCGAGCTCGCTATCTCCGAGTCCCAGGAGCGCATGGCCTGCGCCGTCGCCGACGGTGACGTCGAGGAGTTCATGGGTTATGCTGCCGAGGAGAACCTGGAGGCGACCGTCATCGCCGAGGTTACCGCCGAGCCGCGCATGCGTATGGCCTGGAACGGCGTCGCCATCGTCGATCTGTCCCGCGAGTTCCTCAACTCCAACGGCGCACCCAAGCACCAGGTCGCCCACGTGTGTGCCCGTAGCGTGTGGCAACCCAGCTGGGCCGGCACCACGCTTGCCGAGCGCATGACCTCGCTTGTCACCGATCTCAACGTCGCCTCCAACAAGGGCCTTTCCGAGCGCTTCGACTCCACCATCGGTGCCGCTACCGTGCTCATGCCCTTTGGCGGCAAGACGCAGCTCACCCCGAGCTCTGCCATGGTCGCCAAGTTCCCCGTGGACGGCGAGACCACCACGGCGAGCGCTATGGCATGGGGCTTCAACCCCTACCTGATGGAGGCCGACCAGTTTGCAGGCGCCTACCTGTCCGTGGTCGAGTCCATCGCCAAGCTCGTTGCCGCCGGCTTTGAGCACAAGCGCGCCTACCTCTCCTTCCAGGAGTACTTTGAGCGCCTGCGCACCGAGCCCGAACGTTGGGGCAAGCCCATGGCAGCCGTCCTGGGCGCCCTTATGGCCCAGGTCGACCTGGGTGCCGGCGCCATCGGCGGCAAGGATTCCATGAGCGGCTCGTTTGAGGACGAGGCCGGCGAGCTCAACGTTCCGCCGACCCTGATCAGCTTCGCTGTCGCCGTGGGCCGTGCCGCCCGCGCCGTCTCCCCCGAGTTTAAGGGCCTCACGCACCGCGTCGTTCGCATCGCCCCCGCCACCTATGGCGAGGACTACCGCCCCGATGCCCAGCAGCTGCTCGCCGCGTTTGACGCCGTCGAGGCGCTCACCGCTACCGGCGACGCCCTGGCCGTCTCCACGCCCGGCTACGGCTGCGGCGCCGAGAGCCTCTTTAAGATGTGCGTCGGCAACCAGATCGGTATCGAGCTTGCCGAAGATGTGGACGTGGAGAGCCTCTTCACCCCGCTCTACGGCAGCTTTATCGTCGAGCTCGCCGAGGACGCCGAGCTGCCCGAGGTCGCCGACGGCGTTGTCGTCGAGCCCCTGGGTACCACCGTCGAGGGCTATGTCATCGACACCGGCTCCGAAGTCATCGAGCTCGCCGAGCTCCAGGAGGCCTGGGAGAGCGGTATCGAAGGCGTCTTCGCCTACCGCAGCGCCGGCGAGACCCCCGAGGTCGAGGCCATCGACTTCCGCGCCAAGGATATCCACGTGTACGGCGGCGCCAAGATCGCCCGCCCGCGCGTGATCATCCCTGTGTTCCCCGGCAACAACTGCGAGTACGATAGCGCCCGCGCCTTCCGCGCCGCCGGCGCCGAGGCCGACACCTTCGTGATCAACAACCTCACGCCCGAGGCCGTCGCCGAGAGCACCCACGAGCTCGCCCGCCGCATCCGTGCAAGCCAGATCGTCATGATTCCCGGCGGCTTCTCGGGCGGCGACGAGCCCGACGGCTCCGCCAAGTTCATCACGGCGTTCTTCCGCGCTCCCGAGGTCACCGAGGCAGTCCGCGACCTGCTCAAGGCCCGCGACGGCCTGATGCTGGGCATCTGCAACGGCTTCCAGGCCCTGATCAAGCTCGGCCTGGTGCCCTACGGCGACATCGTCGACGCCACGCCCGATGCGCCCACGCTGACCTTCAACACCATCGGTCGCCATCAGAGCCGTCTGGTGCGCACCCGCATCTCGTCCAACCTGTCCCCGTGGCTGTCGCAGTGCAGTCTGGACGACCCCTACACCGTCGCCATCAGCCACGGCGAGGGCCGCTTTGTCGCCAACGATGAAGTGCTCGCCCAGCTGATCGCCAACGGCCAGGTCGCCACGCAGTACGTGGGCGAGGATGGCAAGCCCAGCATGGATCTCTCCGTCAACCCCAACGGCTCCGCGCTCGCCATCGAGGGCATCACGAGCCCCGACGGCCGCGTCCTGGGCAAGATGGGCCATGCCGAGCGTCGCGGCGACAACCTGTACCGCAACGTGCCCGAGCATGTCCCCGGCGATAAGTTCATGCCGATCTTTGAGAGCGGCGTAGCCTACTTCGCTTAAATACGTTCCCATCGGGTACAATCCCCTCGGGTAACAACACCCGCCACCGGCACACCCGGTGGCGGGTTCTTTTTTACTTCGCGCATACAGGAAGGACATCATGGAAAGCCGCAAGCCGTATCTCGCCACCCTGCCCGGACTCATCCTGGGCTGCCTCGTCTGCTGCGCACTCTGGGGGTCGGCTTTCCCCTGCATCAAGATCGGCTATGAGCTCTTTGGCATCCCCGCGCACGATAGCGCCTCGCAGCTGCTCTTTGCGGGCTTGCGCTTCACGCTTGCCGGCGCCCTGGTTATCGTTGGGATGAGCGCGGCCCAGCGCTGCCCACTCGTTCCACAGGCTCGCGACATTAAGCCCATCTGCATCTTGTCGCTCTTCCAGACTATCGGGCAGTACTTCTTTTTCTACCTGGGACTCTCGCGCGCCAGCGCCATGTCGAGTTCCATCATCGAGGCCAGCGCCAACTTCCTCGCCATCCTCTTTGCCGCTCTGGCGTTTCGCACCGAAAAGCTCGATGCGACCAAGGTACTCGGCTGCGTACTGGGCTTTGCCGGCGTCGCATTCGTCAACCTTTCGGGTGCGGACGGCACCTTTGGCTTTACACTCGACGGCGAGGGATTTATATTGGCTTCCACTATTGCGGGCGCCCTGTCGACCTGCCTCATTGGCATCTTCTCGCGCGAGCATGACGGCGTCTTGCTCGCCGGCTGGCAGTTTTTGGTCGGCGGTTTGGTCCTTACCGCCATCGGGTTTTTGATGGGCGGCGCGCTATTCCCCACCGAAATCGCCCCCGCCATCGCGCTCATCATTTATATGGCGCTCATTTCCGCCGTCGCGTACTCGCTGTGGTCCCGCCTACTCGCCGTCAACCCCGTTAGCCGCGTTTCGGTCTTTGGCTTTATGAACCCGGTCTTTGGCGTGCTGTTGAGCGCGTTGTTGCTCGGAGAGGGCGCTGGCACGAGCCCCGTTACCGTAATTGTGGCCCTGCTCTTGGTCTGCAGTGGCATCATCATTGTCAACAAACCTAAAAAGGCCTAACAAACCACCCCGTTTTGAAAAGGGCAGCTCTCACTTTAGCTTAATGGAGCACACTGTATCTCGTTGATTTCGTACCGAGTCGCGGCGGCAAACGCCGCCTTGCCGTAACGCGCCGGCGACATCGAGGGGATGCAGATGCATAAGAAACTGGTTATGGGAAACCAGGCCTTTGCGTATGCCGCGCTTGCGGCGGGCGTTCGCGTGGTCGCCGGCTACCCGGGCACGCCGTCGACGGAACTTGTCGAGACAGTTGCCAAACTCAAGGCCCAAGGTAGTGCCGAGGGTGTCCACGTCGAGTGGTCGACCAACGAAAAAGCCGCGCTCGAGGTGCTGGCAGGTGCATCGTATGCAGGAGCGCGCTGCCTTTTTACCTGCAAACAAGTTGGACTAAACGTTGCCTCCGACCCGCTCATGAGCCTCAACTACGTGGGCATCAAGGGCGGTCTGGTGCTGTTTGTTGCCGATGATCCCGGCCCCATCTCCTCTCAAACCGAGCAGGATACGCGCCGCTTTGCCGCATTTGCGAAGATCCCCGTGCTCGATCCGCAAAATCTGGAGCAGGGTTACGCGATGATGCAAGAGGCATTTGAAATCTCGGAGCGCTACCATACGCCCGTTATCGTGCGCCCCACCACCCGCGTATGTCACGCCTCAACCTATTTGGAGGTACCCGAGCATACCGTCGCACATCCCGCTGGCACCTTTGAGAAGGATCCCAAATGGGTTATCTTCCCGCGCCGTTCGTTTGCCGCCCATGGCGAGGTTAACGAGCGCCTGCCGCAGATTGCAGACGCCTACTCCAGCGGCAAGGCCGCAGACGCGTTTAACCCCATCGAAAACCATGGCGATGCCACGCCGCGCCTGGTGAGCTGCCGCGCTCCGAGAAAAAGACGAGGCGCATCTTCGACAGCCGATACTAGTCCCCGAAAGCGCAGAAGGGGGGCACGACCATCGCAACGGTCGTGCGCCCCCCTTTTTTAGCGTATCTGGACGCCGACTTTCTTCTTCTCGCGCTTTACGCGGTAGAGCTCCGCGTCGGCAGCACGGAGCAAGTCTTGCCAGGTATCGACGCCATCACCAACCCGTGCGTAGCCGATGGACATCCGCAACAGATACGGAACCTCGGCGCGCGCGAGCTCGTCGTTGATTGCCGCGCACAGATGCAAGATATCCTGCTCCGCTATCGCCTTTTGAAGCACCACGAACTCATCGCCGCCATAACGCGCGATAAAGCTACCAGACGCCGAGCAGACTTCTTTGAGCGCAGCGGATATGACCTGAAGAGCATGGTCGCCCTCCACATGTCCATAGCGGTCGTTAATCTGCTTAAAGCCGTCGGCGTCCATCACAAGCAGATAAACGTCTTCGGCCTGATCCACATTTGAGAAGAGCGACAGTATATAGGTCTCAAAACGGTTGCGATTGTTGAGGCCAGTCAACGGGTCGGTCGAGATGAGCTGCTCCTGGAAGACAATGTAGAGCAGCAATATGCTAATCATTATGCCGACACAAAGACCGGGCAACGAGTATACAACCTGAAAGGTACCGCCCACCAGGGCCGGAATGGCGAAAAATGCCAAGGTTCGATAGATGGTCTTCGTCTGCAGGCTCTCGACCCTGCGAGACTGCACAAACGCATGTAGGGACGTATGTATAACGTAACAGTAGCTGACAATGGGCTGGATCATATAAGCAGAGCCGCGACTATACACGCCCTGCGAATCGATATAGAACAGGGCGTGCGTCCAGTAACTGGTAAACGCCAGCACGACCACCAGAACCGTAGGCGACGCTACAAGCACCACCCTATAGCGCGAGGCCAAAAGGCGAGAACCCTGCACCGTCTCGGAATAGATAAACCAAATGAGACACACGATGGCAAAGAGCGAAAACGAAACCGCGTTGGAAATCCAGTTGACAGCAATGCCCAACGTGCCGTCCACACCATCCAATAGCACCCAGATCATATCGAAGAATATGTACGCGGCAGAGGTGTAGCCAAGCATGCTAAACAATAGCTGCTGGGTGCTCGAGAACAAGGAGCGACGGCTCCGCACGGCAAGCCCGATAAGAACAATCATGCTTAGCAGGAATATCTCAATCTTGAGCGCCTTAACCACCAGGCCCATCTCCCCATCATCAAACCGACAGCGCTTCTCCGAGCCGCACGCATCACCATAACTCCCCCAATCCAGAGGGGAATGAGGGAATAATACCAGAGCGCCCGGGCGCTCTCACGGCGCGAGTTGCACGCCAGCATCATTGATGGGCGCCGATGGCTACTCGCCATCGATGTCGGCCGCGACGGCTTCCTCGATGGCCTCGACACCGGCGGGCGACAGGTCTTCCTTGCCCTGGCAGAACTTCTTATCGACCCAACCGGTCAGAATCGGAGCCATGATTGCCGTGATGATGACGGCGGTGGCGATCTGAGCGTATGCGGTGGGCGCAAGATCGGCATAGCGCGGCGCGACCTCGGCAAGAGCAACCGGCGTGGTCATAGCCGTGCCGGCGATGGTGGAACAAGCCACGGCGGCTTTGCCGTTACCGCCGCACAGGCGCTCGAACGCAAAGGTGATGGGACCGACGACAAACAACGTGACAAGGCCCAGCAAGATGCCGGAAATGCCGCCGGTGATAAAGCTCGACAGGCTCATAGACGCACCGAGCTGAAATCCGATGACGGCGATCGCAGGATTGGTGCCGGGAACCAGCAGGTTCTTGATGAACGGGAAGAGGTTGCCCAAAACCATGCCAATCACGAGCGGCAGGATGGAACCGATGATGGTGCCAACGGGAATGTTGGCAAGACCAGAGACACCAAGAATGATCATGGTAACCGCAGGGCCCGCCGTGAAGAACGGGATGCCCACGGCGCCCTGCTCGGACTCGTCGCCAAACTCGCCCATGATGCCCGTGTAGAGCGCCATGTTGCAAAACGTAATGCCGCCGATGATGGAAACCGAGCTCAGGCCCAAAAAGTTGTCATTAAAGAAATACGCAACGCTCAAGCCCAGCACGGCTGCCACCACAAGCTTAGGAATCAGTACGACGATGCCGGTCTTGATGGCACCCGGCGTGGACTTAAAGCTGATGCCGGCACCCACGAACAACAGGATCGCGGCGACGATGGTATTGGAACCGCCGCGGCAGGCGGCGGTAAAGAAGCCGCCGATCTCGAAGCCCTGCGGGCAGAAGGTATTGAGCAAAAGGCCGACGATCATCGGGTAGATCATGATGTCACCCGGAATGCGCGGTACTTTGAATTTCTTTTGCTCGTTGGCGATCGCTTCCTGTGCCATGAAACCCCCATTTCCGCCGACGCAGGACAAAAGCCCACGTCATGCTTTGCTACAGTAAAGTTTGACCATGGTACCAGAAGAAGCAGACCGGCTCGGTGAGAAATCCGATTCGTGGGGCCCGGACGCTAAACGCACCCCACTCCTATACGAGGCTCAAAACGATATAGAGCCCGATACCCGAGACGCAGCACCACAACATCGACTTTGTCTTGATTGCCACCGCAACGACGCCGACAGCCGCTGCGAAAAGAGCAGGCAAATAAAGAGCGATGTGCAGACAAAACCCGCAATAGCGGTGGGAATATCGACAACGGCGCACCTATCGCAACATTGGGAAGCATCACCGGCCAGACGGTTTTAACGATTTTGAGCACCATGGCGTTCCTCGTCCCGACAAGCTTTCCGAGCCGCATTCGACGACATGGCAGAATCATCGCCCGGCGGCAACCGAGTTCACCTACAATTGCCACCGGATCGAAAGACACAGAAAGACACAGCTTTTTAGGAAGTCATTATGACAGCTATCGATCGAACGGGGGCAATCGCGGCCTTCAGGACCTACACCGATGCCTACGATGCCGCCAATCCGCGTATCGCGCTCAAAATCGAGCATACGTACCACGTTGCCGAGGCATGCGATGCCGTGGCACGCAAGCAGGACTGGGCACCGCAGGACATTGACCTGGCGTGGCTTTGTGGGCTGTTGCACGATATGGGCCGCTTTGAGCAGCTGCGACGCTGGGACACGTTTAGGGATGCCGAGAGCATGAGCCATGCGAAGTTGGGCCTCGAGGTCCTCTTTGGCAAAAACCCTGCAGACGCGCCCGCGGCAACAAGTATCCGCGACTTTATCGACAGCCCGGCAGAAGACGAGCTCATCCGCGCGAGCATCGCCTATCACAGTGACTTTCGCCTGCCGGCACAACTCGACGAGCGTACACGGTGCTTCTGCGATATCGTGCGCGATGGCGACAAAATCGACATTATGCGCACCATCGCCGACAGCACCGTCGACACCATCCTCAAGGTGGATGAGGACGCATTTCTCGCCAGCCACTTCTCGGCGCCGACGTTGGCCGCCTTTGACGAGCACCGCTGCGTCGCACGTGATGAACGCGACGAGCCCGCGGACTACCTGGTAGGACTCATCTGCTTTATGTTTGAGCTCGTCTATCCGGCGAGCCGCGCGCTGGCGCGCGAGCAGGGCGATATCTACCGCCTGCTCGACGCGCCCTTTGGTATTACGCAGCCCTTTACCGACCCCGCCACACAGGCAGCCTGGAGCCGTCTTAGGGAAGAGATGCGCGACTGGCTGGCGCGCGCCTAGCGCTCAAGCTGGGCTAGCAGCTCCTCGACGACCTCGACGGCATCACCGACAACCTTGTACTGGGCAGCACCAAAGATGGGGGCATCCGGGTCCTCGTTGATGGCGATAATGCATTCCGCCCCACCGATGCCGGCAAGATGCTGGATGGCGCCCGAAACACCGATACTCACAAGCATCTTGGGCGAAACCGATACGCCCGTCTGGCCAATCTGATGGCGATACTCCAACCAGCCGGCCTCCACGACGGGTCGCGTGCAGCCAAGCTCGGCTCCCAGAGTCTCGGCGAGCCTTCGCATCAGCGGCAGGTTTTTCTTGGAACCAATGCCGCGACCTACCACGACCAGGCGCTCGGCATCGGCGATTGAAGCCTGCTGTCCCCACTCCTCGGCGGGAATCGAGATCTCGACACGAGCCTTAGCATCATCCGCAAGTGCTATCTGGGTGATCGTGCCGGAGCGGCCGTAGTCAAAGTCGGGCGCCTTAAAGATGCCGGGGCGCACCGTTGCCATCTGGGGACGATGATTGGGGCAGACGATGGTGGCCATCAGGTTGCCGCCAAACGCCGGACGCGTCTGTTGCAGCAGCCCCGTCTCCGTATCCATCGAAAGCACGGTACAGTCAGCCGTAAGGCCCGTCTGCAAACGCACGGCAACGCCGGGTGCCAGTTCGCGGCCAAAGGCGGTCGCTCCGTACAGAATGGCCTCGGGCTTGCGCTCTGCCACCAAATCGCAGATGAGGCGAGCGTAGACCTCCACATCGTTCTGGCGCAGACGCTCGTCGCGACAGATCAGGACCTCGTCTGCACCGGCGCAAACCAGATGCTCCAGGTCACCGAGAGAACCCTCGGGGCCCATGCCGACCAGCGCCACCAGGCGACAGCCGCGTGCATCCGCAAGCTCGCGGCCCTTGCCCATGAGCTCGAAGGCAACGGGAGCCACCGTATCGTGCTCGTCGGTCTGCGCGAATACCCAAATGTCTCGATATGCATCGAGGTCAACCGCGCCGGCGGCCTCGTCGCGCTCGATCGAAATGGCATTGATGGGGCAAGCGTCGACGCACCCGCCGCATAGGATGCAGCCGTCGGTTACGCGGGCGCAACGGTTGGGCCGCTCGCCTTCCACTACGATGCCGCCTGAGGCACAGGCGCGAACGCAGCGACCACAGCCGATACAGGCTTCGCTATCGATAATCAGTCCGCTCATCTATGCCATCCCCTCGATAATCTTGGCAAGTTTCGCCGCCTGCTCGGACGCCGTTCCGTCAACGGCCTCGCACGTTTGGTTGCGGTCGGGCACAAACGATCGCACGACCTGTGTCGGCGAGCCGGCAAGACCGCAGCGCGCGGGGTCGGCGTTCACGTCGGCAGCGTTGACCACGCGCACGTCCGCCTCCTCGGCCGCACGAATACCGGCGATACTCGGCATACGCAGTTGGCCAATCTCCTTGGCAGTCGTCATCGCGCACGGCATCTCAAGATAGACCGTCTCCTCGCCGGCATCGCAGCCGTGAACAAGCGCCAGTGAACCACAGGTCGTAAAGCCCGCGCTCTGCACGCAGCTCACGTCGGTCACGCAGGGAATCTCGAAGGCACCGGCAAGCTCGGGACCAATCTGGGCCGTATCGCCGTCCACCGCCATCTTGCCGCAGATGAGCAGGTCGAAGTCCTCGTCGAGCGCCTCAATGCCGCACTTGAGGGCATAGGTGGTTGCCAGGGTATCGGCACCTGCAAAGGCGCGATCGGTTAGCAGCAGTGCGTCATCGGCGCCTCGGGCGATGCAGTCGCGCAATAGCGATTCAGTCGCGGGGATGCCCATCGACACCACCGTTACGCGCACGTCCATGCCAAAGCCGATAAAGTCGTCCTTCAGCGCCAGCGCGCATTCCAAAGCGCTCGCGTCAAAGGGATTAATGACCGCCTGCTTGCCATCGCGCACGATGGTATTGGTCTTGGGGTCCATCTTGACCTCGGTGCTGCCCGGCACCGCCTTGACGCACACCACCATATGGAAATCGCTCATCTTCACGCGCCCCCTTTCTGGACGAGCTCATCCAAGAGCTTCTCCGAAAACAGGTTACCGCGGCCCAACTGCCCGGCAGGATCGAGCTGGAGCTTGAGCCGCGCCGACTCGACCATGGCCTCGTGACCGTACATCGTCTCCAAGAAGCCCGCCTTGATCTTGCCGACGCCGTGTTCGGCGGAGACGGCGCCGCCCATGGCCGTGACCTCGGAAGCCCACTGGGCAAAGAGCTCTCCGCCGCGGCGGTAATCCTGCGCATCGCGCGGCAGAATGTTCACATGCAGATGGTTGTTACCGATGTGCCCCCAGGCGGCAGATTCAAGCCCACTTTCGGCCAACGTGCGGCGATAAAGGGCGATGACATCGGCCAAACGTGCGTTGGGCACCGACATATCCGACCCCAGCTTGGTAATGGTGGGGTCCGTGCGGCGACGCTCGTCGATGAGCATGTTGACGCTCTCGGGCACCGCATGGCGGAAGAATCGCTGACACTCGCGATCGACCTCGGTGCGCGCGACCCATGTCGCATCGTCGCTGCCGCCCGCAAGCTCCAGTACCCACCCCAAGTGATACAGCTCCTCAGTCGCCTGGGCTTCGTCGTCGCAGTCGAGCTCCACGTAGACACAGACCTTGGCGTCTTTGTCGAGCGCCGGCAGCGAGGCGAACGCGGTCGACTGCTCACGCTGACGACGCAGGATATCCAGGGCGCCCGCATCGAAATATTCGATGGCAGCCGCGTGGGACAGGACGGGACGTACAGAATCGGTGAAGGACACGGCCTTGTCTTCGCTGTCAAAGAAGCAGCTCACGCCCCAAACGACCGTAGGCGCCGCCTGCAGGGCAATCTCGAGCTCGGTGATGACGCCGAGTGTTCCACACGCACCGATAAACAGATCGATGGCATCCATATCGTCAGCAACGAAATAGCCCGAAGCATTTTTGGTCTTGGGCATGGTGTAGTCGGGAAGGTCGAGCTCGAGCGTGCGGCCCTGCACCGTAACGAGCGAAAGGCGACGACCCTGTGCAAAAACCTCGCCACGGTGAAGCTCGAGCAGGTCGCCATCGGTCAGCACGACATGAAGGCCCGTGACGTGAGGGCGCATGGGGCCGTAAGCGTAGCTACGGGCGCCGGAAGCGTTGCATGCCGCCATACCGCCCAGGCAGGCAGATGCCTCGGTGGGATCGGTAGGAAAGAATTGCTCGGGAGCTTCCTGGAACTCCTCGTAGGCCTCAAGCGATGCCTGGTCCCAGCCGGCAGTCGGCAGCACTTTCTTGCCCAGTTGCTTGCGCAGCTCAGACAGCACGACGCCGGGCGCCACGCGCAAAAGAAAGCGGCCCTGCTCATCGCGGCGAATGCCTAGGTAGCGATTCATGCGGGAAGTATTGAGAATGTGACCGCCATGAGGCACGGCGCCGGCGGCAAGACCGGTCCGGGCGCCCTGAACCGTCACCGGGACACGCTCGGCATGGAGCTTTTCCATAATGGCGCGGACCTCGTCCTCCGTTGTCGGAAACGAGATGCTCGAGGCCTCGCCCGATGTGCGAGACTCATCGCGACCATACTCTTCGAACTCGTCGGTGAAGGGTTTGATGGTTGCAGACACGCGAACTCCCCCTTTAGCTAACTACAGTGTTTGCAGGGAAATGTTACCGCATCGTTTCACCGACATGTTCGAGACCGTCTCCATAATTGACGTTTTTAACGTTCGCGCAATTCGGCGAACGGCGGAATTTTCGAGACAAGCGATGCTTTTGCCACACGTTGCCGCGCAGCCACAACATGTGCATTTATCAGTCAAAAATAGTTGAGATTTTTTTCACATGCTTTTACCTGCGGGGATATCGGCTCGTCAAGCAATTGGTTAGTTATTGGGCAAGTTGCGGCTGATACGGTCGGCATCGACAGCCAAACCAATAGGAGTTTTGGCCCCAGAGCAGGGAGGTTTCCATGGCATATTACTGGCCCCAATACGGTTTCGCCATCGAAGTCGATGACGACCCCTATCTCTTGCCTTTCGACGAAGATGCATTTCCAGGTACGGAGGTCTACCACGTCACCACCGATGTGATCTGCGACCCCGAGTCGTTCTCGGCGCTCGCCCACCACATCGCGCGTATCCACAACATCGAGCTCCCTCACGACTTCGACGAGCTCATCTACTCGCGCCGCCTGATGCTTCACATGCTCTTTGGAGCGGACCCGTCCACGTTCGCACGTGTCTACACCACCAAGGACGCCGCATGAGTGCGAAGAAGCCGCCCCGCCTTGCAGGACTGGGGCGTCGCAAGAAACTCGTCGTTGTCTGCCTGGCTGTCGTCTGCGCCCTCATCGCCGTAGGGCTATACGCCTGGCAGTCGCAGCCCGTGCCCGAAGCGGGCGCCTCAGTCACGACGGCAGAAGGTAAATCGCGCCAAGAAATCCAGGATGAGCTCGACGCCATCGTCCGCGACAACATGATGACGATCTCGGTCGCGCCGGTCGCACAGTTGCAGGAAGGCGGCAAGTTGCGCGTCAACGTGCAAAACGTCCAAGACAACAAGTTTCCCCAGCGCTTCCGCGTGATTCAAAACGACGAGACCATCTATGAGTCCGGTGTGGTCGAAGCCGGCAAGACGGTTGAGACCTGCCCCGCCGGCGATATCCAAGAAGGCGAGGCATATATCGAGATTCAGGCACTCGATGCCAAGACCTACGACACCCACGGCAATCCGACGCGCGTCAAAGTGCGGGTGGCACAGGCAGAAGGCTAGTGGCCGACGCGCTCGCAGGGGCAGCACCCTGTCCCCATTCGTCCAACCATCACGGAAACAGTCCGTGACGAGCAGAAAGGATCGATTATGAACACACCCATGAACCTGAGCGGAGCCAGGGCACTCGCCGTGGGCGCAGGGCTTACGCTCGCACTTGCGATGGGCGCCGCGCCAACGGCGGCCATGGCAGAGGTGCGCGTTGGAACCACCGATGTGACGGTGAAGGCCGACATTAGCAATGTTTCGTTTAAGGCGCCAACGGTCATCCCCTTTGCCGCCAAAGCCGACGGAACGCTTGTAGGACCCTCCGACAATACGATTACCATCGACAACCTCTCGGCATATGGCATCCACGTCACCAACATGAAGGTCACGGCCAAGAACGACTGGACAATCGTTGCAGACGCAAAGACGGGCTCGGCCCAGAACTCCATCGATTTTAAGGTTGGCCCCGATACGGCAGAAAAGGATGCCAGCTCGGCGACTCAGACTACGGGCCTCGATCTTTCCCAAGACGCAAGCTTCGACATGAAGTACAAGGACATTGCCGACGGAACGGACAAAATTAGGCTCAATGTGAGTGGCCACGTCGCCCGCGTCACGCGTGACATCTACCACGCCACCGGTACGGGAGATCAAGTGGCAAGCATCACCTGGACGGTCGAGCCCGGTGCGCACGCCACGTCCTAAGGCGATTGCACTGGCCGCCATCGTCGGCATCTTGGCGTCCGCACCCGCAATGGCCTTTGCTCAACAAGAGCAAGCGCAAGCGGCCACAGAAGTGACCGTCGATCTTTCGGGCCTTAATCGCGGCAGCCGTCACGAGCCGCTCGTCCAGACGAGCGACACCCGGCAACTCATTGCGGTAGGCGTCGCCACGGTGGGAGCAGGACTGACGTGCCTTGGCCTGCACATCAAACGCAACCAATAGCCAAGCACGACCGGAGTACGCGGAATAGATAGGAGAACCATGGCACCCAAAAACCTTTTGCCCGTTGCCGCGCTCTGCAGCGCACTGGCGAGCGGTACGCCTCTCGCCGCTTGGGCGACGCCCGCCACGGCAAGCTCCTTACCGCAAGCTCTGAACCCCGCGGCGAATTCGTCGGGTATCGTCGCCTGCCAACGTTTTTCGCTCGCACATGCCACGGTCCGAACCTCGGGATGCCTTCACCGCAATGCGGTCGACTCGATAGTCGTGGATATCAAGCGACCGGACAAGGAGAACGGCCCCCAGACAGGTTGCGCCATCTGCACATGGAAATCGGCTGCAGTCGACGCCGATGGCGACCCATGCGACTTAGAGCTGCGCATCGATATTGCCTCGGTCGATGACTCGGCGAACGGGGCAAAGGTCGTCTTCGACAGCGCGGCCCATGAAGAAGAAGGGGGTGTATGCCTGGGCTGCGTTCCCTCGAATGCCGATGGCGCGCAGCCCATCATCTCCTTTACGGCGTCGCTGCGGCTGACCAAGGCGGACACCGAAGCCATCGCAACGGGAGATGCGCCTTTGCTGTTCTACGCTGGCGACGCGGACGACCAAAAGGCTCAAAGCACCAGGCAGAAGGGCTCGCTTAACCTCACGCGCGGATCAGAACCCGCCCCCATCAATATCGATGCCCAGGAGCCGGGCGTGCAGCGCATTCTCGCCGATCCGGCGCTGCTCCAAATGACATGGCACGGAGTGGGGTCCGTCGAGATTGCCGCTCCTATATCGAGCGATAATGACAAATCCCCCAAAGACGAGGTCGCAGACGCACCGGCACATGTTGACGATGCATCATCAGAAGACAACGCTGCGGTTCCTCTCGAGAAGCCAAGCGGCAGCGCCACCGAACTAGGCGATTCCCAACCGAAAGACGGCCTGGACTTTGCCGCTCCCCCAAGTGTCGACGAAGGCAACTGTTGCATGATGGTCGCGCTCGACCACACGGAAACCGTCGATGCTGCAAGCATTGAGCCAGTCGCTGCCAATGCGCCCCGCCGCAAAAATATCCTCATCGCATTCCCCAACACCGTCGAGCTCGTCTTTTTGCCTTCGGGCGAAGTCGTCGCGCCTACGGCACTTACAGCAGTGGGAGCAAAGAGCGCATCGAACGATATCCAAGCTATCTCGGCACTTGATGCCACAACGACCGCCAAGTTACACCTTTATTCCGTTGCAGCAGACGGAACGCGAACCGAAGAATTCGACGGAACCAAGCTTTTGGTTCCTCGTCGCATCGGTATCCAAGAAGACGTCCCCTATCAAATGGAACTTGAAGGGTTCGATCGCGCACGAGATGCCGACATCATTGCCGCAGCCATCGAATCCCCACAGCACCTCATGACGCTGCGCTTCGACTTTAGCCCCATCCTGTCCTAGACCGCTAACCGTCGCTTGGCTCGGATACTGAGCGCCCCTCCCCGTTCTGCTACGATTGCCGCGTTGGCATCAATTACAGGAGGGTTCATGCCGGGTTTAGGAACGATCATCAACGTCGCGCTTTTGATCGCGGGCGGTCTGCTTGGCCTTATGGGCGGGCGCTTCATTACGCCTCGCATCCAAGACACGCTCATGAAGGCGTCGGGGTTGTGTGTTCTGTTTATCGGCCTGGGCGGCACCATGCAAAAGATGCTCGTTATCGATGGAGAGGCGTTGGCGACCACCGGCACCACCATGCTTATCGTCTCATTTGCCCTCGGTTCGCTCATCGGCGAGGCCATCAACCTGGAGGCCGCCATCGAGAACCTCGGCGAATGGCTCAAGCGCAAAACCGGCAGCGAAGGCGACAACGAGTTTACCAACGCCTTTGTCTCAGCATCGCTCACCGTGTGTATCGGTGCCATGGCCATCGTAGGATCGATTCAGGACGGTCTGCTCGGCGACTGGTCCACGCTTGCCCTGAAGGGCGCGCTGGACTGCATCATCGTCTGCACCATGACGGCCTCGCTTGGCCGCGGCTGCATCTTCTCGGCCCTGCCCGTTGCCGTATTCCAGGGCACGATCACGCTTTTTGCCGGCGCACTCTCCCCCATCATGACCACCGCAGCCCTCGACAGCCTTTCGCTTGTGGGCTCTATGCTCATCTTCTGTGTTGGGGTTAACCTTATTCGACCTCAGACCTTCCGCACGGCCAACATGCTCCCCTCCGTCGTCGTGGCGGTCATCTACGCCCTCTTGTTCTAAATCTATCTACGTAGCGGTTTCTCGAACACCTGTTTGATGCTGTGCTATGATATGAGGTCACCGAAGCTGCGTTAGGAGAGGAGAAGCGGTGGCCGACCAGGACGTCAAGATGCTCATCGAGCGCATTATGGCCGAGGCCCGGACCCATCAGTCCGCCCACTTCTCAAACGAAATCTATGCTGACGAGCCGATTCTCAAGACCGGTCGACAGATGCAGAACTTCCTCCCCGACCAGTACCGCAAGATGCGCGAGATATCGCGCTGGCAAGATGATCCCAAAGGCGGCGCGGGACGTTGGCTATCGGAGGCGGAGCTCTTTTACCGCCAAGGCCTGCTGATGGCCGACTTCGAGGACGATTGTCCCTACAACGGCACCTTTAAGTCGTACTTTCCCACCTACAATGCCATGAGCGATCGACAGTTGCGCGGCTACTTTACCTGGCGTGCCCAAGTGCGCCGCGGAACTGTCGAGGAAACGTCTACGTCCTTTGCCTTCCTGTATCTCTATGAGCTGATCTGCGGCATTGGCGTAGATGACCCACTCGATGGCTTTAGCAAGATCAAGGCCTTTTGGAACGCCTATCGTGCCTTCGAGCCCGGCATCGACCGGTTTGCACGCGTGTGGTTGCAAGATTACGCCGTTTTCCACGGGCTCGACCCCAAACTGCTTCGCGACTCTAAAACCGTCATGTTCGATAACGCCCTTATCGAGCTGCGACGCGCGGCTCGAGACCTTGCACCTGCACCGACGCCGCCGGACCTGGCGCCTGCGCGTCGCAAGACCTCCGAGCCTACGCTCCCCCTCCCGCCCGACGAGGCGGGCGAGGAGCGACTCATGGCCGCCATCAACGCCCTCTCCACGTATAACCTCGATAACTCTAGACTCGATCGCAGCCACCATCGCGACCTACGCCACGTGGCATGTGCCGTGTACGTCCGCATGGCGCGCTACTATGACACGCATCGAAAGACCGGTATCGTGGCGAGCTTGTTTGGGGAGGAGACGGCCATGCCCTATACCATGTTTGCCTCGGCCGTGTTCTTTGCGCCCGAGCGCCACGAGGACTGCGAATACCGTCTTGACCCCATCCATATCTACCGCTGCCAAAACGGTTTTTGGGAATGCATGCGAATTCACGGCAGTAGGCAAAAGAGCAGCAAGCTTGGTGAGATGATGCGCGCCTGCGACCAACGTCTGCGCCTGGCCCTAGCCCCCGCCCACCCCCTGAAGGAGGAGAAGGTCCCCAAATATCTGGCCAAAATCATCGATGACGAGATCGTGGCATGGCTTTCGTGGGATGCCGCACACCAGCCCGTCAAGATCGATATCGATTTGAGCCAGCTGGGGCACATTCGGAGCGCCGCCGCGCAAACGCGTGAAGCGCTTTTGATTGATGAGGAGCGCGAGGACGGCACGCCCGCGGAAGCCGAGGCAACGCTTATCGAGCAGCCGGGCCGCGAGTCTGCGCCCGGCATGACTGCCGAACCTGGCGAGATGACCATACAGCAAGACGAACCCGACAAGCCGACTGTCTCCGCCGAAGAGTTTGGCGTCATGGCACCGCTCCTCGTGTCTGCGCCCGCACCCGTAACGCCCGCGTCTGCCGAAGCTACGAACAAACTCGCGCCCGCCGAAGATGCCTTTCTTCGCGCGCTCCTCGAGCAAAACACAGCGCAAGCGACATCGGCAGTGGAGAGGTCGGGCCAGAGCGAGGATATGCTCGTCGACAGCATCAACGAGACGCTCTTTGACCTGGTGGGAGACACCGTTATCGAGTTCGGCGCGGCAGGACCGCAAATTATCGAGGATTACGAAGCAGACGTGAGAGGATACCTAGACCATGAGTGATACCGCATCCGCAGCACCCCGCGTGCCCAAGCGCGTCGCTGCCGTCATTCTCAACTCACTCAAGGGCGGTGTGGTCCCGCGCATCGGCCTTCCCTATATCACCGTAGGGCGCGAGGTCGAGATCCGCGCCCTGCTCACCGATTTGAGTCTCATCGCCGACGGTGGCGCGAGCTTCCGGTTTCTGGTCGGTCGCTACGGCGCAGGCAAGAGCTTTTTGCTCCAGACCATCCGCACGCACGCCATGGGCGAGGGGTTCGTCGTCGCCGATGCCGACCTGTCGCCCGAGCGCCGCCTGCAGGGCGGTCAGGGGCAGGGCCTTGCCACCTACCGTGAGCTCATCCGCAACATATCGACCAAGACGCGCCCCGAGGGCGGTGCGCTCAACCTTATTCTGGATCGCTGGGTCGCCTCGTGTGCCGACGTCGACGAGTCGGTCGTCAATGCCCAACTGGCCCCGCTCGAGGAGATGGTCCACGGCTTCGACTTCGCCCGCATGCTCCGCCGCTACCGCACGGCCGTATCCGAGGGCGATGAAGAGGCCATGAGCCGCATAACCAAATGGATCCGCGGCGAATACCGCACCAAGAGCGAGGCTCGCGCCGAACTGGGTTCCTCAACCATCATTAGCGATGACGACTGGTACGACTACGTTAAGCTCATTGCGCGCTTTTTGGTCTGCAGCGGCTACAAGGGCATGCTGGTGCTCATCGACGAACTCGTGAATCTGTATAAGATTCCCAACGCGATCACGCGCCAATACAACTACGAGAAGATCCTGACCATGTACAACGACACACTCCAGGGCAAGGCGCAGTACCTGGGCATGATCATGGGCGGCACGCCAACCTCCATCGAAGACCGCCGCCGCGGCGTGTTCTCCTACGAGGCCCTGCGCAGCCGACTCGCTCAGGGCCGCTTTGCACGCGAGGACCTTAAGGACATGCTCGCGCCCATCATCCGTCTGCAGCCACTCACCTACGAAGAGTTGCTGGTGCTGATCGAAAAACTCATGCAAATTCACGCCGGCTACTTTGGCTGGACGCCCACGCTTACCGAGAACGACCTGGTGGACTTCCTCAAGATTGAGTTCGGTCGCGTGGGAGCCGACACGCATCTGACGCCGCGCGAAGTCATTCGTGACTTTATCGAGCTGCTCGACATCCTATGCCAAAACCCCAACGCCAACGTGGCCGAGCTGCTGCAAAGCGTCGGCGGTGACGCGCCAGCAGCCGCAACAGACGACACCGGCACCGCAGGCGCCGACCGCAACTTCGCCGAATTCGCCATCTAACCTGCCAAAAAGGGACAGGTTTATTTTGGCAGGTTTTATCTGGGCAAACATTGAAGCAGTCATGCAGCAAGCCACTGCCCGCCGCGTTGAGAGATTCGCTTTTGAAAGGAGGCCCCGTGAACGCCTTTGACCGCTACGCCCCGTTTATCCAAGACTTCATCTACTCCCACGATTGGGAGAGTCTGCGCTCCATTCAGGTTGCGGCGGCAGATGCCATCTTTAACACACAAGACAATGTGCTCCTGACGGCATCCACGGCTTCCGGCAAAACCGAGGCGGCCTTCTTTCCCATCCTGACCGAGTTTTGGGAGAAGCCGCCCGCGAGCGTGGGCGCCCTCTACATCGGCCCCCTCAAGGCGCTCATCAATGATCAGTTCGTCCGCCTTAACGACCTCTGCGAAGAGGCCGATATCCCTGTCTGGCACTGGCATGGCGATGTCTCACAGTCGCACAAGGCTAAGCTCATCAAAAAGCCGAGCGGCATCTTGCAGATTACGCCCGAGTCACTCGAGGCGCTCCTGATCCATAAGCACATGGCGATCCCGCGCATGTTTTGCGACCTGCGCTATGTGGTCATCGACGAGGTCCACTCGCTCATGCGCGGCGACCGTGGCGGGCAGACGCTCTGCCTTATCGAGCGACTCTCGCGCATGGCCGGCGTGCAGCCTCGACGCATTGGCCTTTCGGCCACCATCGGCGACCCCGAGCGCACGGGCGCTTTTCTCTCACAGGGAACGGGACGTGACTGCGTTATCCCTCGTTTTGAGGAACCGCGCCGCGTATGGCGCATCTCCATGGAGCACTTCTACAACTCGGGTCCCCAGGCACAGCAGCGGGGATTCGAGAGCATGGGTCCTCAAGAGGCCGAAGTTCTTGCCTCCGAGCGCATTGAGGCAGCGGCACCCACGGCGCTGCCGGCCGACACCCAAGGCATGTGCCACAGCGGACAGCCCACACAGGAGGAGCGCCGTCAACGTCGCAAACGGGCACAGGGTAAGGCAACCTCCGGGAACCGCTGCACTTCCTCGGCCCCCGAGGGCGAAGTCGACATCCCCCGGGCCGCCGAGCAAGCGCTCCTCAACCCCACCGACACCGCACCCGACAACGCCGATCCCGGCATGGGCTATATCTTCGAACACACCCGCGGGCGCAAGTGTCTGGTCTTTGCCAACTCGCGCGAGGAGGCAGAGGCCGTATGTTCCATGCTGCGCAGCTACTGTGAGAGCCGACACGAGCCTGACCGTTTCCTCATCCATCACGGCAATCTTTCGGCATCGTTGCGCGAGACGGCAGAAGAGCTCATGCGCGATGAGGAGCAGGCACAGACGACCGTCACCACCTCTACGCTTGAGCTTGGCATCGATATCGGCCGTCTGGAGCGTGCATTTCAGATCGATGCGCCATTTACCGTCAGTTCCTTTTTGCAGCGAATGGGCCGCACGGGACGCCGCGACCTTCCGCCCGAGATGTGGTTTGTCATGCGCGAGGAAGAGCCCGAGCCGCGCACGATGATGCCCGAAACCATTCCGTGGAAGCTCCTGCAGGGCATCGCACTCGTACAACTCTATCGCGAGGAAAAGTGGGTCGAGCCGCCCGAGCTCGATCGACTCCCCTACAGTCTGCTCTATCACCAGACTATGTCGACGCTTGCCAGCACCGGAGAGCTCACGCCGGCAGAACTTGCCCAGCGCGTGCTCACGCTCAGTTATTTCCACCGCGTCTCAGCCGATGACTATCGCGTGCTGCTGCGTCACCTCATTAAGATCGACCATATCCAGGTCACCGAGGGCGGCGGGCTCATCGTGGGCCTCGCGGGCGAGCGCATCATCAACAATTTTAAGTTCTACGCCGTGTTTCAGGAAAACGAGGAGTTCACCGTCCGCAGCGAGTCGGCCGAGCTGGGCACGATCGTCAATCCCCCACCGCCCGGTGAACGCATCGCCATCGCCGGGCACTGCTGGATTGTCGAGGAAGTGGACTGGAAGCGCCATACCGTCTTTGCCACGCAGGTCAAGGGCCGTGTACCGGCTTACTTTGGCGACTGCCCCGGCGACATCAACACGCATGTACTCGAGCGCATGCGTAAAGCGCTCAACGAACATGCCGCGTATCCGTACCTTATGGGCAACGCGCGGGCCCGTCTGGCGCAGGCTCGCCATACGGCCGAGATTTCGGGTGCGGGCACTAGGCCACTCATTAACCTGGGCGGCGACACCTGGGTGCTCTTCCCCTGGCTGGGCAGCTATGCCTTTTTGGCGCTCGAGCGCATGCTCAAGATTAAATGTGCCGCGGAGCTGGGCCTTCGCGGACTCGACCCGTCGCGCCCGTACTTTATGCAGTTTAAGATGAAGGCCGACGAAGAGACGTTCTTTGAGGTACTCGCCGCCGAGGCCGAGAAGGACTTCGATCCCATCGAGCTCGTCTATCCCGGCGAGGTGCCTTACTTTGATCGTTACGATGAGTTCGTTCCCGAAGAGCTCGTGCGTAAGGGCTTTGCCGAAGGCGTGCTTGACATAGAGGGTATGAAGCAGCGTGTCCGCAGCTGGCGCGACCACGCATAAAACGGGGCTGACTATATGAGCAGTCAATTTGGGACGGGGCTATTTTAGCTGCCCTTGCAGGTAAAGCGAAAGGTTTGGCCGATTAGTGGCAGGGATAGCTAAAATAGCCCCGTCCCAAATTGACTGCTCCCGATGTGGAGCGAGCCGGCATCCGAAAGCAGCTAAAAAGCCCCGTCCCAGAAAGACTGGTCGCAGAAAGACGCGCTAGTCGTGAAGGACGGCGCCGAGGAAGTCGGCGTCAAAGGGCACGGCTTCGGCAAAGGCATAGTTCCCGTCGCTGGCGATGAGCAGGTAGTTTTCCTCGCCACCGAACTCCGCATCGCCACAGGGGACCACCCAGGCGTGGGCGAATACCTCGAGTGCCGTGGCAGCGCAGTCGCGCAGGAACGTTACATCGCTCCCCTCGTTTGCGCTCACGATATTGTCAACGTAGATACCCCCGGGGTTCAGGCTGCCCCGCACTAAACGCAACGCCTCAACCGTCGCCAGCTCGCGTACGGGCTCGGCACCGCCAAAGCAATCGCTCACGACCACGTCGTAGCGACGATGGCCCACACTCGTCACACCCAGATACGAGCGAGCCTCAGCGGTTATCACCCGCAGGCGATCGCCCGCCGAGCGCTCTAGCTCGTCTAGGTAGAACCAGCGGCGCGCCAGGCGCGTAATCTCTCCGTCATACTCGATAACGTCCATGCGCAGGCCCTCGTGCGACATCAGCGCAAATTTGGGATAGGCAAACCCGCCGCCACCTAGCATAAGCATACGGCTGATACCGTGACCATAAACGTCACGCATCGCATCCTCGGCCTCAAACACGTCGTCGAACGCTCGATAATACGCAAAGACGGGCTCCGCCCAGCGCTCGCCGACGTAACTCGCGCTTTGGTAGACACCGCCTTGCACCAATACGCGGACTTCATCGCCGCCCTCATCGTGCACGCGTTTCACGCGCGTCAACCCATTGCGGGTTCGCGCAACCTGCAGGCAGGCAGCGCGAACAGCGACGGCAGCCGCGCCCAGCGCCGCGGCTCCCAGAGCAACGCCGGCAACAACGCCGGCAGAAACACTCGGCTTGTTCATCTAGAGCTCCTTTTGCAGATAGAGTCCATGGTCGTAAAAACCCAAATGGCGATAGTACTCGCGCGTACCGATCGCGCTGATCACGTTGATGTGCGTATAGCCCGCGTCCCGAGCAATATGGCACGCACGCTCCACCAGCGACCGCCCCAGTCCATGATGCTGCGCCGCCTGACCCTGGTCGCCCACGCGTGCCGCCATGCCGTACACGTGCACCTCGCGAATCATCGCCTCGTCCGGCGTCGTCGGCAACTCGTCCACATGCGCGGCGACAAACGAATGGTCGGGCAGCGACAGGCGCAAAAAGCCCGCAATCTTGCCCTGCGGCGTCACCCACTGCAAAAAACGCTCGTGCGTCACCGGCGTCTCGTACGCTACATCCTCGTCAAGGGTCAGCTCATCCAAGTCGGCACCCGCCGTGCTGATCTCGCGATAGCGAATCTCACACACCGTCGCACCGTCACCCCGAGCAGCCAGGCGGTTCTCGACGAGCTGACGCAGGTTGGGCTTCTTGTTGCCCACCATAATGTCGTCGGAGCTAAAATCGCGGATCATGCGGCTGATGCGACAGAACGGCGGCGTCACCACGATGTCATCGGCTAGCACGTCGAGCAGCTCCTCCTCGGTATAGGGGCGCCACTCGCCGCGCTCGTAACAGCCCACCAGACGCGAACCCTCGATGAGCGCGCACGGGTAGACCTTGACCTCGTCGGGCATAAAGGCCCCCTCGGTCATAAAGCGCTCGTAGTCGCGCTTGTCCCCCTCGGGTGTGGCACCCAGCAAGTTGAGCATAAAATGCGCGTGGATCTTAAAGCCAAACAGGCGCGCAAGCGAAAACGCCCGCTCGATTTGCCCCACCGAAATGCGACGCTCGTTGATATCGAGCAGGTACTGGTCGAGGCTCTGGATGCCCATCTGGATCTTGGTGCAGCCCAGGCGGCGGATGAGCGTAAGCGCCTGCGGCGTTACGGCATCGGGGCGCGTCTCGATAACGAGTCCCACCACGCGATGCTTCGCCGTCTCGTTGATGCGCTGCTGACGCTCGAGCTCCTCCATCGTTGCCGTCTGCCACTCGGTGACCTCGCCCCACGGCGTACCGGGGCCGTACAGACGACGCACCGCACGGTTATAGCCGCCCACGGCAGCATCCACACGCTCCTGCTCGTCGGCAACGCCGGCAGCGAGCTCGGCCTCGTCTGTCGCAATGCCGGCAGCCCGATAGCGCTCGCGGCGCTCCGCTACCACCGGCGGCAGCGCATCGGCGGGTGCATCGTCGAGCAGACGCCCCGCCTCGGCACGGCTGATGCCCGGACGCGCCAACATGGGGTTGGCCGCCACGCCGGCGACGGCATCGTCATTGAGCGCACGGAAAAGCTCCGACATAAACCATGTCTGATAGCCTTCCGGATAGTCGCTCCAGGTGCCACCGAGCACAATGAGCTCAATCTTATCGGTCGCATGCCCCATCTGCGAAAGCGCGGTCAGACGAGCGCTCACCTGCAAATACGGATCGAAGCAATTTTGCTCCGCACGGGCGCACGCGGGCTCGGCATGCAAATAGCTTTTGGGCATACGCAGGTCGTTGGGGCAAAACAGGCAATCGCCCGAGCACGGCCACGGCTTGGTGATGACGGTAATGGTCGCTACGCCCGAAGCCGTGCGGCGCGGCTTCATGCGTAGCACCTGCAGCAGTTGACGTTCCAGATCGGAATCGACATTCCACGCAGCCCAACGAGCCGGATCCTCACGTTTAACCCGCTGGTAGAACGGCAGCAGACGGCGCTTGGCCAGATCGCGCTTGTCGGCACCCTCACGGCGCGCCTCGGCATGTATCAGTTTGACGAGCGCCTTGTCGTCTACGGTCTCGCCGCGACGCAGGGCCTCAAGTATGTTCAAGATAATCTGTTCCATGCCCCCATTGTAAAGGCAAAGGCGCCGGAGCCCGTCACGGCCCCGGCGCCTCCATCAAAGAGCACGCCTATATGTACCGATCTCCGAAAACCGCATGTCACTCCGAATCAAACGACATGTCGCCCGAACCGACCTCAAAACGATACGTGGCAGACTTATCCCCGTTGTCGAATTCAAGATTCAAAATGGTCTCGCCGTCGTAGCCAAGCGGAAGGAAATCGCTCTCGAAGTCGCCGCTGCCCAAGGTGACGCTCGCCTTAAAGCCCGTCGAGTTCGGAACCGTCATCTCCACATCGCCCGAGGCCACGCTCACGTCCATCGACTTCGCGGGGGCCTGGTAGAGCTCGAACGTCGCATCGCCCGAACCGACCTCAGCGCTGAGCGCATCAGTCACGCTGCCCGAAAACTCTACATCTCCCGCACCCAGGAAAAGGTCGAAACCATCACAGATGACACCGGCAATCTGCAGATCACCCGAGCCCACGTGCGCGTTGACTCCCTTCAGATGTTCGGCAACACGGCGTGGCAGCTCAACCGTAACTGAGCGATCGATTGCCTTACCGTCATCACTTCCAAACTGGGAAACCTTGAGCGTCGAGTCCTCGACGGATGCGATGTTTTGCGTCGCGGCCTTGGAGGCATCCATACCCTCGGCAACGCGCCCCCGCTCTATAACGCGAGCCTTGTTGCCATCAACAACCTTGACGTCCACCGAAGCCGCATTGATATCGAAATCGAGGTAGCGGAACTCATCGGCATCAAAAGTCACACTCGAAAGTTGCTGAGGCCGAGCGGAATAGTTACCGCTATTCAAGGAATCGTCCTCGTCAAACATATCGTCAAAATCAGACAAATGGCCAGATAGAATACCGGTCGTACGCACCATATCGGAATGAGCCAATAGCCGCGAAATGCCAAAGACAAGCCCAATGATGAGCACAAACGCTCCGACGCCAACGCCCAAGCGTACCTTGGATTCATGCGAAAGCTTCATCATTCATCACCCTCTTTGGCAATCGGCTCAGCGGTGGTCGCGGTAGCCACGTCAGCATCAACCGCAGCGGAAACATTCCGAGCCCTAGCCGTCACCGGCGCCGGACCAACCTGAATATCACCGCGCGCCCAATCGCCATCGAGCGCACGCGCCACCCAGTGATAGATGGGAATCGTAAAGAAGATCAGCGCGGCAAAGGGGCCGGCGCCAAACGGGAACATCAGCAAAAAGAACAGCAGCCAGCACACGGCCCAATACGGGAACGACTGGAACGGGCCCTTCACCGGAGTCGAGCCAACTGCGCCGCCACTCGTCGCCTGCGCCGTAGCAGCATTGGCGGCCTGCGCACTCCAGCTTGCCGCTTGCGCCGCCTTGGCCGCAGCATCACTCGCCTGTGTTGCCGCCTCGGTGGCACGTGCCGCCGCCTCATGGGTGCGTGCGCGCTCCGCGGCCTCGGCCTCGCGCTGGCGGGCGCGGTCCTCGTTCTCAAACTCGATATCGTCCTCGATCTCATCGCTCGGATTGAGCAGCTCGTCCAGGCTCACGCCATAGAGCTTGGCGAGCGAGATCAGGTTCTCGGTATCGGGCGAGCTCTCCGCGCGTTCCCATTTGCTGACCGCTTGGCGCGACAGTCCCAGCTTTCGTGCCAGCCCTTCTTGACTAAAGCCTTTGCTGCGGCGAAGGTCGGCGAGCCGCTGCGCAGTTTCTACATTCATGGTTCCTCCTATGTGATGCCAGCCGTGCCGCCGGACCGTTTTTGTTCTTAAGGCGCCTTGCACAGTTAAAAATCTATCCGCCACCGCCAAAAGCATGCCACCTATTCTAGTGAGATTTTTGACAACCGGCGGTTGCGGGTGCATGTGAGCTGCGGAAATGTGTCCAAACAAAGCAATGGCACCTAGCCCGGTTGTCCCCGTTGCGGCGTTAACGGTAGTATGGTCGTACTGTTAATTCCGCACCGCCAACGGAGGGAGTCCCGCGCCGTGAACCGCGATTTCGCCTCATCGCTCATCCAGCTCAACAACACGTTCTATCGCGAGCACTCCGCCTCCTTTTCCGATACGCGTCAGGCCCCGTGGCCCGGCTGGGTGCGCACCATGGATATAGCGCTCGGGCAGCTCGACGTCGCCACAATCGAGCATCCCGTCCGCGTCTTCGATCTCGCCTGCGGCAATATGCGATTCGAGAACTTTGCCGCCGGCGGCGCACTTGCCGCCAAGGGCGTCGACGGCGCAAACTCCTCGGCAGATGCCAGCTGCCCGTTTGAGTTCTATGGCGTCGACTCGTGCCAAGACCTGGCTATCGATGCGCACGGTCACGCCCTGCGCATTCCCAACCTGCACTTCCAGGAACTCGACGTGCTCGATGCCCTCATGAAGCTCAACCCCGCCGAGGCGCCCGACGCGCTTTTCGACGCCCCGCTCGCCGACATCTCGGTCTGTTTTGGCTTTATGCACCACGTGCCGTCGTGCGAGTACCGCGTACGCGTGCTCGACGCCCTGGTGCGGCAGACGCGCCCGGGCGGCATCATCGCCATTAGCTTTTGGGAGTTTATGAACGACGAGCGCATGGCGCGCAAGGCCGTTCGCGCCGAGGCCCGCGCCGAGCTCACCCCGCCGTTTGAGGGTTACGATTCAGCGCAGTTTGAAGCCGGCGACCACCTCATTGGCTGGCAAAACGACCGCCACGCCTACCGCTATTGCCATCACTTTGACGATCAGCAGATCACCGACCTGGTGCGCGGCGTTCGCACGTTCTACAAGAGCGGCGAGGTCCCCGTACGCGAGCTTGAGCGCTTCCATGCCGACGGTCGCAGTGGCGAGCTCAACCGCTACGTGATTCTCAAGCGCCTGTAGGCGCCGACGACTCGCCGTCGAGCCGCACCGCGTCTTTCGGGCAAGCTATGCCTACCCTTTTTTCAACCCATTAACGGAACGCGCAGCTATGCGTTCCATACTTATGACCAAGGAGCCTCATGGGAGCCGTCCACGTTCGCACGCCTAAGAACTTTGTGCTCGAAGAGCGCCTGGAGCGCTACGCCGATGCGATTGAGACGAACCCTGAAATCTATGCCGGAGATTGGCGCGAGGCCTGTGCGCCCGCAGGCAGCAAGTCTTTCGAACACCTTCACCTGGATCTTGGCTGCGGCAAGGGAACGTACCTTGTAGAGCGCGCGGCCCACGAGCCAAACACGCTCTTTATCGGCATGGACCAGGAGCCCATCTGCATCGCCTATGCCGCACAGAAAATCTGCGAGCAGGAACTGACCAACGCACTCGTCCTGCCCCGAGGCGCCGCATCGTTGCCGCAGCTGTTTGCCACAGGCGAGCTCGATGCCATCACCATCAACTTTCCCACGCCGCAGCCTAAGGCCAAGTACGCCAAAAAACGACTCGTCCATGTCGACCATCTGATGCTCTACCGTCCGCTTTTTTCAGCCGGCGCCACCGTCACGCTGCGCACCGACAGCAAGCCATTGCGCGACTACGCCCTGGGGCAGTTTGCCGCGGCCGGCTACGACACACTATGGGTAAGTGACGACGTTCGCCGCGACCATCCCGAGCATCCCGAGACCGAATACGAGCGCCGCACGCGCGAGATGGGTGCCGCCGTCTATGGCATTTGCGCCACTCCCGACGCGCTGCCCAGCGATGAACAGCTCACGGCGGGGCGCGCGCAGGAGCAAAGCCTTGCGTGCTACCTGCCCGACAATCTCGATGAGCTCACCTACGTGCCCCTCGGCATGGAAGAGGCCGTCGAGAACTTTAAAAACCGCGCCCGCAAGGGCAAGAAGCGCTTACCGCAGGAGTCCCAGGGGCCCCTGATGGTCGCGGCTTCGGCAAACAAGCGCAAATAGGCGCCAGCAAACGACCCTCAAATCTAAGTGAGTAGACTTTTTTGCAATAGCCAAGCACAACCCGCATAACCAATACTAAAACCGCAGGTAGAGCCTTTGTGCAAAAGCCATGTGCTCGCGATATTGCAAAAAGTCTACTCACTTAGCTGGCAACTGCACCAAACAGCTGGGCAGAACGCCCATTTCCTGCATTTTCTTGCCTGCGAACGCATCGATGCGACGCTACGCCATAATAGTTGGCGGACAATCGCGAGAGAAAGCAAACACATGGCACAGACCACGACAGATACCGCCGCCAGCACCGTCTCCGGTGCCGGCGCCGCCAGCTCGTTCTCGGGCGGCACGGGAACCGAAGCCGAGTTTGGCTCGCTCGGCGCGCTCTCTCCCACCTGGTGGGAGCCCGAGGACGGCAGCGAGCCCGAACCATGGCTCACGCCCGATCAGGCCTTCGAACGCTTCTTTGAATGGACGAGCGACCGTGGCATTGAGCTGTGGGATCACCAAGAAGAGGCCCTCATGGACCTGGCCGCCGGCGATCACGTCATTTTAGGCACACCGACCGGATCGGGTAAATCGCTCGTCGCGCTGGGCATGCTCTTTATGGGCATGGCTCAGGGCAAGCGCTGCTATTACACGGCCCCCATCAAAGCCCTGGTCAGCGAGAAGTTCTTCGACCTGGTACAGGTACTCGGCCGCGATAACGTCGGCATGATCACCGGCGATACGCATATCAATACCAAGGCGCCCGTCATCTGCTGCACGGCCGAAATCCTTGCCAACGATGCGCTGCGCGAGGGCGAAGATGCCGATGTTGGCTGCGTCGCCATGGACGAGTTCCACTACTTTGCCGACCCCGACCGCGGCTGGGCCTGGCAGGTACCGCTGCTCACCCTGCCCCACACGCAGTTTATGCTCATGAGCGCCACGCTCGGCGATGTCACCGCCATCGCCGCCTCGCTCGAGGAGCACACCGGCGCTGCTTGCGACTTGGTTGTCGATGCCCCGCGTCCTGTTCCGCTGAGCTACGACTATGTGACGACCTCCCTCGAGGGCACGGTCGAGCTCGCCATGCGCCGTGGCGAGGCCCCGCTCTATATCGTGCACTTTAGCCAGGATGCCGCCCTTGCGACGGCACAATCGCTCGCCAATTTTGGCATCGCCAGCAAGGAGCAGCGCGAGGCCATCAAAGAAGCGGCAAAGGGAACGAGCTTCTCCACGGCCTTTGGCAAGATTCTCAAGCGCCTGCTTGGATGCGGCGTCGGCGTGCACCATGCTGGCATGTTGCCGCGCTATCGCCTGCTGGTCGAGCGATTGGCGCAGCAGGGCCTGCTGCCCGTCATTTGCGGCACCGACACACTCGGCGTCGGCATCAACGTACCCATCCACACCGTGGTGCTCACCGCGCTCACCAAGTTCGATGGTTACAAAATGCGTCGTCTGCGCGCCCGCGAGTTCCATCAAATTGCCGGTCGCGCCGGTCGCTCGGGCTTCGATACCGAGGGCATGGTAATCGCCGAGGCACCCGAGCACGAGATCGAGAATGCCAAGCTTATGGCCAAGGCGGGCGACGACCCCAAAAAACTCCGTAAGATTAAAAAGAAAAAGCCCCCCGAGGGCTTTGTCTCCTGGAACAAGCAAACTTTTGAGCGCCTGATCGAGACGCAACCCGAAACACTCAAGCCACGCCTGCGCATCACGCACTCTATGGTGATTAGTGTGGTCGAGCAGGGCGGCAATGCCCGAGCCCGCGTACATGACCTCATCGAGACAAGCCTGCAGACCCCCGAAGAGAAGGCCAAGCTTGAGGTTCGCGCCGACGAGATCTTCGCCACGCTCATCGACTCCGGCGTCGTCGTGCGCACCGAGATGCCGCCCGCACCCGACGCTCCGGTTGACGCCGCGCCGGACATCGACTACGCGCTGACGGTCGACCTGCCCGAGGACTTTGCGCTCGACCAGCCGCTCTCGCCTTTTTTGCTTGCCGCGCTGGAGCTGCTCGACCCCGAAAGTGAGACCTATACCATGGATCTCATTTCGATGGTCGAGGCCACGCTCGAGGACCCCAAGCAGGTATTGCGTGCACAGGAGCGCGCCGCACGCGATCGCGCTATGGCCGAGATGAAGGCCGACGGCATCGAGTATGAGGAACGCTTGGAGCGCATTCAAGACGTCACGTACGAAAAGCCGCTCGAGGATTTGCTCGACGCCGCTTTTGACAAGTACTGCCAGGAAGTGCCCTGGGCAAACGACTACCAGCTCTCTCCCAAGAGTGTCCTGCGCGATATGCTGGAAAGCGCGAGCGATTTTAAGGGTTACATTCAAAAGCTCGGCATCGCCCGCTCCGAGGGCATTTTGCTTCGCTACCTGGCAGAGGCCTACCGTTCGCTCGACCGCACCGTACCCATCGAGAAGCGCGACGAGCGCCTGCGCGACATTATCTCGTGGCTGGGCTTTGTGGTGCGCTCGGTGGACTCGAGCCTGGTGGACGAGTGGGAGAACGCCGGCAACCCGGCAGCCCTCGATGCCGCGCCGCCACAGGGCATCGACGAGGTCGTGGCGGACCGCCGCGGCTGCACGCTGCTGGTGCGCAATGCGCTCTTCCGCCGCGTGACCCTTGCCGCCCGTGAGCACGTTCGCGACCTGGGCGAGCTCGACGACGACTGGGGCATGAGCGAGATCCGCTGGCAAAAGGCCCTCGATGCCTACCATGAGCAGCACGAGGAAATCCTCACCGACGGAGATGCCCGCAGCGCCGCGATGTTTTCCATCGATGAGTCCGACGAGAAGACCGCGCACGTATGGCACGTGCACCAGATCTTTGCCGACGAGGACGGCGACCACGACTTTGGCATCATGGGCGATGTCGATCTGGACGCCACGCAAGACGGCGGTGAAGTCATCTTCAAAAACTACCGCGTCGGCTTTATCGAAGACCTGCTCGAGGACTAGTCGAACATACTGGAACGAAACGAAGCGGGGCCGTTGGCAATATCGCCAGCGGCCCCGTTTTTGCACTATACGCTATGCCTTACTCGGTATCCTCGACCTCATACGAATCCGCCTCGGCTGGCTCATCGTTTGTCTCTGGCGCAGCCCCGCGCGCCTCATCAAACGCCGCCTTCATGGTCTTGTTGCCCCACGTGAGCTTGCGAATGGTAAGATCGTCGGCCTTCTTGTTGGCTAGGCGCAGATTGTTCTCGGAGGACAGCAATGCCTCCTTGGTTTTCTGCAGATGGCTAATCGTCTTGTCGATCTCATCGATTGCCGTTTGGAACTTGCGACTCGCGATCTCGTAGTTGCGACCGAAATCATTCTTGAACTTCTCCATCTTGGCTTCGAAGTTCGTGACGTCGATATTCTGCTGTTTGTACTCCGCTAGCTCCTGCTTATAGCGCAGTGAGCCCATGGCGGCGTTGCGAAGGAGCGTGATCATGGGAATGAAAAACTGCGGGCGAATCACGTACATCTTCTCGTAGCGATAGCTCACGTCGACTATCCCTACGTTATAGAGCTCGCTCTCGGGCTCGAGCAGCGTGCAGAGCACCGCGTACTCACAGCCTTTCTGGCGACGATCGTGATCGAGTTTCTTAAAGAAGTCCTCGTTTTTATGCTTGGTCGCGGTCTCGTCGTTCTCGTTTTTCATCTCGAACATAATCGAAATGACCTCGTTGCCGCTCGCGTCGCACTCGCGGAAGATAAAGTCGCCCTTGGTACCCTCGGACGCATCGTTATCCTTCTCGAAGTACGCGTTGGGAAATGCCGTCATGCGCAGACGGTTAAACTCGGTCTCGCAGTGCTGCTCGAGCGACTCGCCCACCATCTTGGTGGACAGACGGACCTTCATGTCCTTAAGGCGCTCGATCTCTTCATCCTTGTAGCGAATCAGGTCATCGCTCGCGCGCTTGGCCTGCGCAAGCTCGAGCTCGTGTGCCGCCTTGACCTGTTCCTCGCGAGAATCGCGCACCGCCAGCTCGCTCGTCAGTTTGGCACGCGCCTCATCGCGCTCTCGCTCCGCCGCGGCGACCGCCTTCGACAGCTCCATTTTTGCAGAAAGTTCTTGCTCACGAAGCTGTGCACGAAGGCCCTCGGCCTCGCGCTCAGACTGAGCCTTTGCGGCGGAAAACTTCTCTTGTACCTTCGCGCGATAGTCAGCAAGCGCGCGCTCGGCCTCGCTGCGAGCGGCATCGAGCTCACGCTGCGACTCTGCCGCGGCAGCGGCAAGCGCCATCTCCTGGGCCTTGTCCGCCGCGGCAAGCCTGGCCTGCAGCTCGGCAATCTGAGCATCACGTGCAGCTAAATCGTTTTGAGCGGCATTGCGTGCCGCCGACTCGACGAGCTTGGCTTCGTCATCTTTGCGCTCCAGCTGCGCACGCAAATTGTCGATCTCGCGCTGGAGTTCGGCATTCTCCTTTTGAGCGTTGGCTCGTGCCTCTACCGCCGCGCGCTGGCTTGCACTCTCGCGCTCTGCGGCAGCGCCCTCGAGCTTGGCACGCAGCTCGGCGAGCTCAGCATCGCGCTTGGCAACCTCTTGTGCCAGCTGTTGAGCCGCAGCGTTCTTCTGCTCGGTAAGCTGAGCGTTGCGCTGGGACTCTGCCTTTTGCAAGGCAGCCATCGAACGCGAGCGCTCAAGCTCCAGCGCTTGCTCGCCCTCGCGCTGGACCGCCTTCACACGCTCATCCAGGTCGCGCGAAAACTCGGCATCGCGCACTTGCTTGACGATATCCGCATAGCCGGACGCGTCGACCTTAAAAACTTCGCCACAATGCGGGCACTTGATCTCGTTCATAGCAGCTCCTCGCTGGACGCAAATTTCAACCGCCTACACTCTACCGCGCTGCGCGGACAAAAAAGGCGCCGCCGCCATAATGGCAACGGCGCCAGAACCGCCACAAAGGTGCCCGTCCCCTTTGTGGCGGTTTGTGTGACGGTTCGAGAATTACAATCCAAAGAAGCCTAGGATTTGGTCACGGCTTACGGGCTTGTACTCGTTGGCATCGAGGCCGACATCGTAGCGAAAGATAGGACGTTCGCGATCGCGGTTGCGCGTATTGGTGCGGTCTCCCCTGCTGTGGATATGCCCGTGCAGCATGATGGCGCCACGTGCCTTGCCATTCCAGCTGAGCATGGGGTAGTGGCTCATAACCAGACGATGACCCTTGGCATAGCCGGGGGCAATCTCCAGGTAATCACGCACGTCTTCCCAAATCTGCGGCACGTCGGGATCTTCCCAGTCGCCGTCATGGTTACCACGGATGAGCGTCACCTTCTGGCATTCGATGCGCTCGCGCAGGCGCACGGCATCCGCTAGGGGCAGACGATAGGTAAAGTCACCCAGAATATAGAGGCGGTCGTCCGCAGCCACGCACTCATTGATGACATCGATGACCTTGCGGTTCATCTCCTCAACCGAGCCAAACGGTCGGTCCATGTCGTGCAAGATATTCGTATCGCCCAGGTGCAGGTCGGCGGTAAACCACATCATCGTCTCAGTCCTCATTTCGCAACGCGTCCAACTCGTGCTAAGTATACAGACGCAGCGATGCGGCAGTTACCCAAAGAGCCCGCCAAACAGTCCGCGACGGCGCTTGTCTTTCTTTTTCGACGCATCACCCTGAGTTTTCTTGTCCTGTCGCATCTTACGATCCTGCTCCAGCTCATCGTCGTCGAGTAGCATATCCCACTCAAACGAATCGTCCGTCAAATCGAACAGGTCGTCGTCATCAAACATGGCAGCCTCCCTTACCGATTAGCGGGCATCCACCACATAGAGCCCAACGCGCACCTGGTGCCACGGGCTACGCTCGGGGGCAACCTGCTGCACGCGGGCCTCAAATACGTCCTCATGGCCGTAATACATCATCAAGGACAGCGGACCGACCTCGTTTCCCGGAACATAGCCAAGCTTGGTGTTGCCGTAGTAGATCGCAACCGCCTCGGGATCATGGGGATTATCGCGCTCGGCGCACAGCGTCAGTTTATCGCCCGCTTTAAGATCGCCCAGGACCAAAGCGCCGTCGGCATACTGAAATCCCGCAATGTGAAACGACAGAAGAACACGTGAAGGCTCGTACATAGCAACTCCCCTAACGGCCGGATAAACCGGCGCTTAACCTTACCGAGAAGTCTACGGGTCCGTACGGACACAAATTCATCCTGCCTGCGTCTTTTCGACCGTTTGTCCCTATGTCATCTGATTTTAATGCACAAACATGCGCACGAATTTGTGCTTCCAGTTTGCGTAAGGGGCATAGCGGAATGGCACGTCCAGCCACGTTGCCTTGTTCACGATGCTCTTCTTGTGGCTAAACGTATCGAAGCTCTCGCGTCCATGATACTGCCCCATACCGCTCGCTCCCATGCCGCCAAAGCCCATATGGCTCGTAGCCAGGTGCATGATCGTGTCGTTGACGCAACCGCCACCAAAGGGCACGTAACGCACAAAGCGCTGCTGAACCTCACGGTCCTGGCTAAAGATATACAGGGCCAGCGGCGTCGGACGATCCGTAATAAACGTCTCGGCCTCGTCTAGGCTCTCAAACGTCAGCACCGGCAAGATGGGACCGAAAATCTCCTCCTGCATCACGGCGTCATCGGGGGCCACGCCGTCCAAAATTGTCGGCTCAATCTTGAGCGAAGCCTCGCGCGCAGCACCTCCAAGCACGACCTTATCGGAATCGATTAGCCCGTGCACGCGCGCAAAATGCTTGGCATTGACGATATGCCCGTAATCCTCGTTGTCGAGCGGATGCTCGCCAAACATACGGCGCGCCTCTTCCTTGATGAGGCCCAGCAACTCGTCGTGCACGCGCGTATCGACCAGCAGGTAGTCGGGCGCCACACAGGTCTGCCCCACGTTGAGCCATTTACCAAAGGCGATACGCCGTGCCGCAACCTTCAAGTTTGCCGTCGCATCCACGATGCAGGGACTCTTTCCACCCAGCTCAAGCGTCACGGGCGTAAGGTTTTTACTTGCGCGCTCCATGACGAGCTTGCCGACCGGAACGCTACCGGTAAAGAAGATCTTGTCCCAGCACTCATCGAGCAGCGCTTCGTTCTCGGCGCGCCCGCCCTCGACAACTGTCACCAGGCACGGATCAAATGCCTCTTCGCAGATCTGCTTGAGCACCGCACTCGATGCTGGAGCATAGGCGCTCGGCTTGATGACCACAGTATTGCCCGCGGCAAGGGCGCCGGCGAGCGGCTCGAGCGTTAGCAAAAACGGGTAGTTCCACGGGGCCATGATGAGCGTGACGCCATAGGGCACGGCTTGCGTTTTGCACACACTCACGGCGTTGGCAAGGTCGCACGGACGCAGGCGCGGACGACTCCATCGAGCCACATGCGCGATCTGATGACGAATCTCGGAAAGCGACGTGCCGATCTCGCACATATACGCCTCGTCATGCGACTTTCCCAAATCGGTCTTGAGCGCATGGGCAATATCGGCCTCGTGGGCCCGCACCGCATCGCGTAAACTCACGAGCGCACGACGTCGAGCATCGACATCAAACGTGGCGTGCGTCTTAAAGTAGACGCGCTGGTCTCCGACAATGCGCGCAATTTCCTCGGTATTCATGGACCCTCCTAGTTCTCGCCCTCAAACATACCACCCGCGTCGACCTCGTACATGCGCATCAGCTCCAAACGGTCCATCAAAAGTGGAACGGGGTACAGCGGATTGGCCTCGGCATCGGCATGCGCCGCCATCTCGGGAATGTCGGAGCGGCGAATGCCCGTCACATATTTGGGAATGTCCAAGGCGGCGTTCATTCGATCGACCCAATCGATAAAGGCCTCGACGGCATGCGTCAGGGCGTCCATGCCCGTCTGCCCCGTAATGGAGGCGAGCAGACCGCGCGTAAACTCGGGGTCGTGCACCGCAAAGCGTGGGATATGCACAAAGTCGTTAATGGGGTACTTGTAGTGCGTCTCGTTATCGGTGATAACCGCCGCAAGCGTGACTTCGCTTCCCGTACCGGCGGTAGTGGGAACCGCAATAAGCAGCGGCAGGAGACGGTGGACGCGCAGCAGACCGCGCATCTTGTTGATGGGCTTGTTTGGCTGCGCGATGCGTGCTCCCACGCCCTTGGCACAGTCCATGGCCGAGCCACCGCCAAAGCCGATAATGGCCTGGCAGGCGCTCTCTCAGCATGCTCCAGAATGTGTGGCTCGGTATAGGGCAGCACCGGCAATGCGATGCGAAAACCGTTTGATACGTTCGGCACCAGGCGCAGCGGGCTAGATTATAAAGGAAACTCCCTCATTTGTTGATTGGTCAACATTTGTTCGACCGATTGTACTCATCAGAGGTCGCAGGCGGCCTGCCAATCGTTAATCAATCAACATCTTCATATCTCAAAATTGTTTTATCAAAAATCATTCCTAATAGGCTTCACATTTTGTTGCATTTATGGATAATAGAACTCGTCAAGACGCACGTCCGGAGAGGGCCCTTACGGGATCGGACAAGCGCCCCATCGCCATCCATCGAAAGGATCGAATCATGAAATTTGTTTGCCCCGTTTGCGGTTATGTGGAAGAGTTCGACGGCGACCAGCTGCCCGAGGATTTTAAGTGCCCCCAGTGCGGCGTTCCCGGTTCTCGTTTCCTGAAGCAGGAGGAGGGCAAGCTCGAGTGGGCTGCCGAGCACGTCGTGGGCGTCGCCAAGATGGAGGGCGTCTCCGAGGACATTGTTGCCGATCTGCGCGCCAACTTTGAGGGCGAGTGCTCTGAGGTCGGTATGTACCTGGCCATGGCTCGCGTCGCCCATCGCGAGGGCTATCCCGAGATCGGCCTATACTGGGAGAAGGCTGCCCACGAGGAGGCCGAGCACGCCGCCAAGTTCGCCGAGCTCCTGGGCGAAGTCGTGACCGACTCCACCAAGAAGAACCTCGAGATGCGCGTTGAGGCCGAGAACGGCGCCACCGCCGGCAAGACCGATCTTGCCAAGCGTGCCAAGGCCGCTGGCCTCGATGCCATCCACGATACCGTGCACGAGATGGCTCGCGACGAGGCCCGCCACGGCAAGGCTTTCGCCGGCCTGCTCAAGCGCTACTTTGGCTAAGCCAACCGCCTGAGAGATAATCTCTAACTTTAAAGGGCCCGAACCGCATGGTTCGGGCTTTTTTCGTGTCTCATGAACTCGTTAACGCCCTGAAATAGGGCCACCTTCGGCATCGACTTCTCGTCAAAAACTAAGTGAGTAGACTTTTTGGAACTTGCCGAGCAGACCATCCATATTGCTCTATAAAGCAGCAGGTAAATGACTTGTTGCAAAACGGCCTGGTCGCCATCACGCCAAAAGTCTACTCACTTAGATCCGCGCCGTCCACGATCGAGCTGTTTTGTGTCCAATGGACATCTTTCCGTCGATTACTCCCAATTTTGTCCAGTCAACGAATAGTTCAGACCGGAGTAACGCCTCAACCCTTTGCTCATCCGAGCTTTTTTCGCGATATTCAACATCGAGCATCCTGCATACGGCCTTAACGATCGCACGGAATCTATCCTCATCGGATATCTGTCCGTGTGTCAGGAGAAGCACGTCGTAGCCCATGGCTTGAAGCGCCGTCATGCGATCAGCGTCACGCAAGCCATCCCCCGCGCGCCCGTGCGAGGCCTTTCCCTGGCATTCAATGGCCACCTGTCGCCTCCCGTCCGGCGAGGAAAGAAGTAGATCGATATATACGCGGGTCTTTCCTACAATCGCTCGAGCACTTGTGCTTAACATCACTTTGACATTGAGCTCTATGCCGCAAAAACCTTCACCTCCCAGGGCTCGCGGCAGTCCAAGCAACAAATACGCCTCGACCTCAAAAGGCGAAGCGGCACCCAATGGAACGAGTTGCGACACCGCCATAAATCGATTGCCGTAACGCATCCCGCAAACATCTGAACAAAAACGGTCAAGGTCCCCATCCGAAACCAAAGCGGCGCGACGCCATAAATTTGAGGCGGCGCCGCCCTCGGACGGGCAGCGCACCCAACCCAACGTTGTCGAAATCGCACCCGAATCAATTGCACGCGAAAGCACCACCTCAAGTGCCGCCGGCAGGGCGCATACCGCAAACAAGCCGCACATCTCCGCCAATACCAGAAGAAGTTGGAGATCCGTCAGATGTCGAGACATGATAAATGCCGTCAGTAGAGGAGACGTGACCAAAAATCCATGCTCCGTTTCCAGCACGGATTCCCTGGGGAGTTCACCAAGAAACAGCCGCTGCCTAATGTTGGCAGGGCAAGTCCGTTTGTTTCTCGTCCGAACCAATGTATACAACGGAAAACCGAGCGCGACCGCAGCCGTCGGGTTGCGGACGAGGTCATATCGCTGCCGGTCTTCATCCGGCCGCGGAAGCGGAGGACACAAAGCGCGGACTTGAGGGGGCAAACGCCAGTACCTAAAAGCCGATATGTCACAAAGTAAATCCTTCATAGGCACAGGAAAGCACGAATTTCAACCCAGTCGGTCTCTCATTGGGGCGAACGCACCAAAAATGGCTCCGAACGAACTGCAAAGTTTTCAACAGCCCTCCCCAACTGGCCAAAAGCTTACCGAGAACTGGACGAAGCCCTGTTGGAAACCCCACTTTTTTTCTCATGCGGAAGCTTTGCGCGGCAAGTGAGTAGACTTTTTGGAACATCCCGAGCAGACCGATGATCCCACTTCTCAAAACCACAGGTAGATAGCTTGTTACAAAACTGTCTGGTCGCCAAAGTGCCAAAAGTCTACTCACTTAGGTTACAGAGTGCCCCATTAGCTGCGATTCCAGGGTATTAAGCACCTCCGGACTCAGGTCGTCATACTGGACAAGAATTTGAGTTGAGTTTTCAGGGACAGATGCGCCATCGGCGCACCAATAACAGTTACTGATGTCGATAAAAGGGATGCTCGAGCGCGTGAGGGCCTGCGCAAAAGAGCTTCCGCCCGTTCCCCGCTCCGCAACCACGGTGCAGTAAAGGCCTGCGTCTGCATGCTCGATCGAAACCTCTCCTGCTGGAAACGCATCCCGTACAAGCGCCGCCAGGCCATCACGCGCCTCACGAGCACGAACGCGCATGCGGTTCACATGTCGCTCGTAATCACCCGATTCCAGCAAACGAGCCAAAGCGACCTGGTCGACAGAGCTCACCGACGAGGCGTAGAAACCAAGGTTGCACCTAAACCGCTTCATCAGCTTATCGGGCAACACCATGTACGCTAGACGCAACGCCGATGAAAGGCTCTTCGAAAACGTGTTGGTGTAGATAACCGATTGAGCGGCATCGATCGAAGCAAGCGCGGGAATCGGCTTGCCGGCCAGACGAAACTCGCAATCAAAGTCATCTTCGATGAGATATCGACCTGGTCGCTCGGCGGCCCAGCTCAGCAGCGCATAACGACGCGCAATGCTCGTCACAAGGCCGGTCGGATACTGATGGGACGGCATCAGGTGAAGGACATCGGTCCCCGTTTTCTGCAGAGCGCTCAAGTCTACACCCTCATCATCCAACGGGATATGTCGAACTTTGCAACCCATAGCCTGATAGATGCGCGTCAAGCGCAAATAGCCCGGGTCCTCAACAGCATACACCTTGTCGGCTCCAAGCAACTGAACCAACATGGTATCGAGCAGCTGGGCGCCTGCGCCGATAACAACGTTGTTGGGGTCGACATTCATGCCCCTTGTCCCGCGCAGATGGTGGGCAATTGCGCGTCGTAGCCGAGTGGTGCCCTGTGCCGGCGCGGTCGAAAAGATTTCGCTCTCGTCTTCGGATGCCAGCGTCGCCCGCAGCGCGCTTTGCCAAAGCCGCGCCGCCTCCAAAGCAGAAGGAGAAAGTGCATCGAATCGCTCGACCTGTCCGTTGACATCATGCGCGCCGGAACCCGCAGAGACGGCATCCCGGTCGATGCCCTCTACAGCCGAAGCCAAAACCGGTGCATCCGGAAGCTTGCAAGCGTAGTAACCACGACGCGGCATTGAGCAAATATAGCCCTCGGCAAGTAACTGGCTATATGCATTCTCGATGGTAATGACACTGATTCCCAGATGATTGGCAAAGGCGCGCTTAGACGGAAGATGCTCCCCCGCCGCAATGCGTCCAGCAACGATATCATCTCGAATTTGCTGGTAAATATACTCATAGAGCGATGCTTCGCCGCGTTTTTCCAAATTGTAGTCAAGCATGAGTTTATCACCTGACCTTATTGAGTCATTCAATCTGGTATTAGTCTGGCCTTATTATTATCTCGAAAACTGAGTATTTCGCCATACCCAGCTCCCCGATAGGATGTTCCGTCAAGCAATGCACATGCCAACCAAGGGAGCAACCATGGCAGAACAGACCAGCAAGGCAGATCGCGTCAAACTCAATCGCGAGCTCGCGCAGATGCTCAAGGGCGGCGTCATCATGGACGTCACCACGCCCGAGCAGGCACGCATCGCCGAAGAGGCGGGCGCCTGCGCCGTCATGGCACTCGAGCGCATCCCGGCCGACATCCGTGCCGCAGGCGGCGTCTCACGCATGAGCGACCCCAAGATGATCAAGGGCATCCAAGAGGCCGTCTCCATCCCCGTTATGGCCAAGTGCCGCATCGGCCACATTGTCGAGGCGCAGGTCCTGCAGGCCATCGAGATCGATTACATCGACGAGTCCGAGGTTCTCTCCCCTGCCGACGACGTCTATCACATCGACAAGACCCAGTTTGACGTGCCGTTTGTCTGCGGCGCCCGCGATCTGGGCGAGGCGCTGCGCCGTGTTGCCGAGGGCGCCACGATGATTCGCACCAAGGGTGAGCCGGGTACGGGCGATGTCGTCCAGGCCGTGCGTCACATGCGCAAGATCCAAAAGCAGATCCGCGACGTTGTTGCCCTGCGCGATGACGAGCTCTTTGAGGCAGCCAAGCAACTGCAGGTTCCGGTCGAGCTGGTGCGCGAGGTCCATGCCACGGGCAAGCTTCCCGTCGTGAACTTTGCCGCCGGCGGCGTAGCGACTCCCGCCGACGCCGCGCTGATGATGCAGCTGGGCGCCGAGGGCGTCTTTGTGGGCTCGGGCATCTTTAAGAGCGGCGACCCGGCCAAGCGCGCCGCCGCCATCGTCAAGGCCGTGGCAAACTTCACCGATGCCAAACTCATCGCCGAGCTTTCGGAGGACCTGGGCGAGGCCATGGTGGGCATCAACGCCGACGAGATCGAGATTATCATGGAGGAGCGCGGGCGCTAGTCCGGCAGAAAGGATCGCCCATGAGCGATTATGCAGACCAAACGGTCGCCGTGCTGGCGGTCCAAGGCGCTTTTGCCGAGCACGAAGCAAGACTATCCGAGCTGGGCGCACACTGTATTGAGCTGAGGCAGGCGGCCGATTTGCAGCAGAACTTTGACCGTCTGGTACTTCCCGGCGGCGAGTCCACCGTTCAGGGCAAGCTACTTGCCGAACTCGATATGCTCGAGGATCTTCGTACCCGCATTGTTGAAGGCATGCCTGTACTGGGAACTTGTGCCGGTCTGATTCTGTTGGCGCGCGACCTTGCCGCCCACGATGACAAGGGGACACCGCGCTTGGCAACCATGGATATACTCGTTGAGCGCAATGCCTATGGCAGGCAGCTCGGCAGTTTTCGCACCAAGGGGCAGGTAGGCGGTATCGACGGTGAAGTGCCGTTAACGTTTATCCGTGCACCCCGCATCGTCGAGGTGCACGGCAATGCCAAGGCCCTAGCCGAAGTCGATGGCCGCATCGTCGCCGCCCGTCAAGACAATCAGCTCGGCGTTACCTTCCACCCCGAGCTCGACGACGACACCCGCCTCCACGAGCTCTTCCTCCAAATGTAGGCAGAAAACAAACGAACGTGGATTTTCGGACGCATAGCAAATGAGAGTGGAAATCTCGCACTTTGAGCTTGGATGCAGGCTCAAACCGGGAGATTATCCACTCTCATACTATGTAGTCGTTGGGGACGTTCTCAACGACTAGTCAAACAAGAACGTCCCCAACGACTAGTCATTTAAGAACGTCCCCAATGACTACCTTTTTGGCAAGTTTGAATCAAGGCGACGCCGATGTTTTGACACCGACAGCGAGCGCCCACCAGAGCGAATAAATTGGCATGAAAAGAGGACGGCATAGACCTTCTGGTCATGCCGTCCTCTTTGAATGACAAGTTGTCGCTCTGGTGGGCGCGCAGCGTCAACTAGTTACGCGGTTCGTAGAACCGCGTAACCCCTAAAAACGGTTGCCGCGGAAGCCACCGCCGTTGCGGCCGCCACGGTCGCCGCCTCGACCGCTGCGGTCGCCGCCACGGTTGCCGCCGAAGCCGCCACGGTTGCCACCGCGGTCGCCATAGCCACCACGGTTGCCGCCAAAGCCGCCGCGACCGCCACGATCGCCGCCACGGTCACCAAAGCCGCCACGGCCACCGCGACCACCACGGTCGCCGCCACGGCCACCGCGGTCGCCAAAGCCGCCGCGACCGCCACGGTCGCCGCCACGGCCACCACGGTCGTCACGGCCGCCGCGAGGACCGCGATCCTCGTCCAGACCCATGGCGACGAGCGGAGCGATAACCTTATCGAGCGCGGCCATCAGCTCGGTGGCCTCCTCGTAAGAAAGCTCGGGCAGGAGCTTCTCCTTCTTGTTGGCAAGCTCGACCAGGCCCTCAGCGGCATCCTCGGCAGCGAAGACGACGATCTTGCGCATATCGCCCTCGGCGTTGTCGATGCGGCCGACCAGATCGGCAGCCTCGGCCTCGGCCATCAGGCCATCGAGCTCACGAAGACGCATGCCCAGCAGATCGGACATTTCCTTCTGCTCCATCTTGGGCTTGAGGTCAAGGAGCTTGATGGCGCGCTCGATGTTCGCCATACGCTCGGCCTTGGCCTCCTCCTCCTTGGAAATAGCAAAGCGACGGCTACGCAGCAGGCGGGCGGCCTTCTGCATCTTGTCCATCAGCTCTTCGTCATCGTAATCAACGGCGGCCTCGACAACCTCGGCCTCCTCCTCGGCGGAAACCTCGTCAGCAGCCTCAACCTCGGTAGCTTCGGTCTCCACGGTCTCGACTGCATCGACCTCGGCAGCCATGGTCTCGTTCTCGGTCTCGTTCATGATCTCTTCGTTCTCGGACATGAGACTCCTTCTTGGCCCTCTCGGGCATCATCGCCCCATTCGCGGGGCCCGTCGCGCACTCTTTGCGCTTTAAACATTCATGCCTCTCGGCAAAACGTTCCTTAGTTTATGGTGTCGCCATCCAATCTAGCTGCAGAATCTATGTGCACACATTAATGCGACATGTCGCGGTATCATGGCCTGAACCAAACGTGTCCACCTTAAGGAGCCCGCCATGATTAAGCCCATCATGAAATCCGAGTTCTTTTTGCGCCTGCCTTCCGAAGACGCAGGGCCCGACGATGCCGTGATCGGGCAGGACCTCCTGGATACGCTCCACGAGCATGAGCACGAGTGCGTGGGGCTCGCCGCCAACATGATCGGCGTGCGCAAACGCATCATCTGCGTAAAGGACGGCAACAGGACGCTCCTGATGTACAACCCTCAAATTCTTGAGCAGGTCAATGCCTATCAGACCAGCGAAGGATGCCTCTCGCTGATCGGCGAGCGTCCCTGTACCCGCTATCGTCGCATTAAGGTGGAGTATTTGGACGAGAACTTCGTCCACCGCATCAAAAACTTCTCGGGCTACACCGCCGAGATCATCCAGCACGAAATCGACCACTGCAACGGCGTCGTTATATAGTTCCGCGAGTCAAGGAAAATGATCTGTTTTCCTCCGTCCCCTTTGGATCATGGTAACGACGCAGGCTGAGCACACGACAGCGAGCGAGCCGCATTTGCGCCAAGGTGACGTGAAATGAGAGGGCGCTGACCTTCTGGTCGCGCCCTCGAAATTGAACGTCAGATTGGCGTGAATGCGGCTCGCGTAGCGTCAAGCGGTCCGCCGTTCGGTAGAACGGCGGAACCAATTAGGACTGGCGGTAGTGATCAAAGAAATCGGCGAGGTCTTCGAGCGACTCTTTGAGCACTTCCATGCGCGGCAGGTACACGATGCGGAAGTGATCGGGCTCAGCCCAGTTGAAGCCGCCGCCACGCGTGATGAGGATCTTCTTCTCGTGCAGCAGGTCGAGGGCAAACTGCTCGTCATCGGTGATGTTGAACTTTTTAACATCCATCTTGGGGAAGATATAAAACGCCGCACGCGGCTTGACCACCGAGATGCCGTCGATCTTGCTGAGCGCCTCATACACAAAGTTGCGCTGCTCGTAGACACGACCGCCGGGGCGGATGTAGTCGTTAACCGACTGATGGCCGCCAAGCGCCGTCTGGACGATCGACTGGGCCGGCACGTTGGAGCACAGGCGCATGTTGGAGAGCATGTTGATGCCCATGATGAAGTCGCTCATGCAGCGCTGGTTGCCCGAAAGCACCATCCAGCCAATGCGATAGCCCGCGATCATATGCGACTTGGACAGGCCGCTAAACGTAATGCAGGGCAGGTCGGGGGCGAGCGATGCAATGGAGACGTGCTCGTAGCCGTCCATGCACAGGCGGTCATAGATCTCGTCGGCAAAAATCATGAGCTGGTGCCTGCGCGCGATCTCAACGATGCCCTCGAGCACCTCGCGCGGATAGACAGAGCCCGTGGGGTTGTTGGGGTTGATGATGACGAGGGCCTTGGTCGCGCTCGTGATCTTGGACTCCATATCCTGCAGATCGGGATACCAATCGGCCTGCTCATCACACAGATAGTGCACGGGATGTCCACCGGCAAGAGTTGCGCACGCCGTCCACAGCGGATAATCGGGGCTGGGAATCAGAATCTCGTCGCCATTGTCGAGCAGCGCGTTCATCGAAAGCTGAATGAGCTCGGACACGCCGTTGCCCGTGTAGATATGTTCCATCTGAACATTGGGCAGGCCCTTGATCTGCGAATACTGCATGATCGCCTTGCGCGCAGAGAACAGACCGCGCGAGTTGGAATAGCCTTCGCAGTCGGGCAGCTGCTGGCGCATGTCCTTAATGACCTCATCGGGCGTGCGGAAACCAAAGGGCGCCGGATTACCGATGTTGAGCTTGAGGATGCACTCGCCTTCGTCCTCCATACGGGCTGCCTCGTCGACAACGGGGCCGCGCACGTCATACAGAACGTTCTCGAGTTTGGTGGATTTAGAAAAAGTACGCATGGTGGTGCTCCTTGCAATTTGATCTGAGGGATGGGGTTCGGGCTTGGAAACGTTGTGGGTCGATGATGTCTCGCCTTGATCGGCGTCACCGGCGAGCAGCCAGGTAACATCGACCTCCAAAATGCGGGCGAGCAGCTCTGCCACATCGCGCCGCGGAATCGTCTTGCCGCTCACATATTGGCTCATCTGACTCTTGCCGAGTTTTTTGCCGAGCATCTCCGATGCGCGGATTACGTCCGACTGGCGAACGTCGCGATCGGACATAGCCTGTCGCAGGCGATCGCTAAACGTCTCTTGGGTCACAGGAACCTCCTTGCTGGCAAAGTTCAATTTATAGTACACGAATTGAACCAAGGTTCAATTTAGCAAGCAGTATAGCGCCGTGCTATTTCTAAAAGTTCAATTTCAAAAATAACATGACCCGAACCTCAAGATTTATCCCAAGGCGGTAACGACGTGCGCCCATTTAGAGGTATTCGAGAAAACGGGCGGCGGCAAGCGAAACATCGGCCGTTCGATATATGGCGTTGATCTGCCGATGGGGATGCTCTTCGAGCGGACGCACGGCAACATCGAACTGACAGCGGCGCATGATGAGAGCGGGAAGTATGCTCACACCCAGGCCGTCCTCGACCATAGCCATAATCGCATAGTCATCCCAGGTCGACAGTTTTGAGTGCACTGCCAGTCCCGCCCGACGAAACAGCGGCGTAATCTCGTCATCGGTGCCGCGTTCTAGCAGAATAAACTGCTCGTTGGCCAAGTCGGCAAGAGAGACGACCTCCGCCGTGGCAAACAACGAGCCTGACGGCACTACCGCCATTAACTCGTCACGCACCAAAGGCAGCGATGTCATGCCGTTTTCTCGGGGCTCACGAGGGATAAAGCCCAGATCGCAGCGACCCTCTGCCACCCATTGTTCAATCTCTGAATAGTCGCCCATCAGCAACTCGTAATCGACGTCTGGATGATCAGCACGAAAACGCGCAATCACCGGCGGCAGCACGTGGGTCGCCACGCTCGAAAACGTACCGATGCAGATTTTGCCGCGCATGAGCCCTCGCATCTCATCCACCCGTCGCTGCAAGCGAACGAATTCCTCGCAGAGCGCCTCGACAGCCGGCATGACCTGCCGCCCGTCGGCAGAAAGAGCAACACCTTCACGACTGCGGTCGAGTACCTTAAAGCCCCAATCGGCCTCAAGATCGGCCACCATGCGGCTCACGCCCGATTGCGAGTAGCTCAGGCGCTCGGCAGCACGCGTAAAGCTTCCAGCGCGCACGGTCTCCAGCAGCACCTGCATCTTTTGAATATTCGTTTCCACGACATGCCTCCACCTTTGCACGAGTTTTTGTCATGTTTTCCATGCATTATATTCGCTTTTCTTCTAAAGCCAGTTCAACCATAGTGAATATGCACGGATATAGAGGGGGCGGCAGCGCATGAACAACGGATTGATTACGTATTTAGCAGCATTGTTGTTGTTTGGCTCCAACGGCATCATCGCTGCGGCCATCGCACTCCCGAGCTCCGATATCGTGCTGCTACGCACTTTTCTGGGAGCCCTTTCGCTTGTCGCCATCCTCGCCATTACCCAGCGCCATAAGCTGCAGGCGCCTTCTCGCCCCCGCGAAGCCGCAGCCCTCCTCCTCTCGGGAGCCGCGCTGGGCGCCAGCTGGATCTTTCTGTTCCGTGCTTATCAGACGATCGGCGTCGGCGTTTCTTCGCTGCTGTACTACTGCGGTCCCATCATCGTCATGGCTCTCTCGCCGTTTATCTTTGGCGAAAAACTAACCGGTGGCAAAATCGCCGGGTTTATCGCAGTCGCCTGCGGCGCTTTTCTCATTGCAGCGCAAGGTCTAGGCGGCAATATGCCCATTGCGGGCATCGTCTGCGGAATCGCCTCGGCCTTCTGTTATGCATTGATGGTCATCGCCAGCAAGGGCGCGCCGCACATCGAAGGCCTCGAGAACTCCGCGCTCCAGGTGAGCGCCGCCTTTGTGACCGCGCTGGTCCTTACACTCGTCACCCAAGGCACCCCCTCATTCCTGTCCGCCAGCATCGCCGCAACCATCGATTGGCGCGCCGTCGCTATGCTCGGCGTCGTCAACACCGGCATCGGTTGCCTGCTCTACTTTAGCGCCGTCGCCAAACTGCCCGTGCAGACCGTCGCTGTCGTCGGCTACCTCGAGCCGCTTTCGGCCGTCGTGTTCTCGTCCGCCCTTTTGGGCGAAGTCATAACACCGGTCCGCCTGATGGGCGCCGTGCTTATCATCGGCGGCGCGATCTTTTGCGAACTCGCCGGTAAACGCTCAGGCGCCAAGACCGGTATCGCTCAGGCAGCACGCGTCTAAAAGTTCCCTCTTCAGTTTCAAAGCAGGAGCGCGTCCGCAGTTATTACATTGCAGCAAAGCCATACAGCGGATGCGCCCCTGTTTTGAAATGCTACCTGCGTACATAAATAATCCCCAGATGGGGATTATTGTCTAAAATTACCCGATGTGCCAAACAGCTCTTGTATGTATAAAGACGGCATAAAAGTTATCTGTCCAAGACAGATAACCGGATGTCCAAGGGAGTCCACGTGGCGCACGCCAAACTGGAGGCAAACCTCCAAGACCAGCACGGTCAAGTACGTGGTAATCGCCATGAAGGCCGACAACCACAACGAGAGCGGCATCTTCGCCCTGTTTAGCCTGGTGCGCAAAGTGGCGCCGTGGCTGATCCTACCTGCCATGATCGGCGGCGCGGCGCTGCTCGCCCATAACTCCAGCTCGAAGTTCAGATCGAGGAAGCCGAGGAAATGGATGTCGATATCTTCTCGAACGACCTTGTCAACGGCAACGAAGCCGGTAGGGACATGAACGTCGACCCCACCGAGCTGCTCAGGAGCGTCGCCGATACGCCCGAACAGCAACAGCTCGACGGCCTCGAGAGCGAACAACTCAACGACGCCAACTTCTAACGACGTCGCGCGTCGACGACAGCGGCCCTGCGCCGCCCCCGGGGGGGCCGGGCGCGGTTGAATTGGCGTAAAACACCCGGCGAGCACCCCCCCGGGCCGGGGCCCCCCCCCCAAACGGGGGGGGCAGGGCCGCTTTGCATTGCAGTAAAAACGCCGGCTACGAACGACGCGGCTCGGGAACCACGAGCCTATCGGGGCTCGCGCCCTCAGCATCCATCAGGCTCACGTAGCGAATCGACGGATCCTCATACGTTGAGTAATAGTAATTGCCCGTGCGCGCGCTAAAGCATCCGGTGTAGATAGTCTTCTCGAACTTGCCGTCACCCATCTTGGACGCACCCTCGATCATCGCCACCCCCTCGAGCGAGCGGAACATGCGAATGACGTTCTCGGCCTCGCTGTCTTTTTGCGGGTAATTGGCATTGAGGTATGCCGCCTTTACAAAACGGCTCGGCGAATAGCAGTCACCCGGAATACCGCGCATGCCGGCACCCGCGCCATAGGGCTTGAGCTCGGCGCCACGCCATGTCGCCGTCTGAGGAAAATCGCTTGTGGCGGTGATATAGGTGCGCAGGTTTTCCATGTGCCACGGGAAGGTCGGTTGATTGGCAAGGGTGTCGACCGGATCGTCGTATACATGCAAACCGTCAGCCATCATCTCGACCACGATGCTGCGTCGGCTGTCGCCGATAATCCAATGGAGCAGCGACACACCCAGCCCCTCTCCGGCAGATTTGGCAACAATCACCGTGTCGCGCAGCGCAGCCTCGACCTCGTCGACCGTCGAGAACGTCGCTGCCACCCACAGGGGAAACTCATAGGCTGCGATATTGGTCTTGCCATCAACCGGGTCCTCGGCATACTCGGCATAACCGGGAAAGTTGAGCCCTGCCACAGCCAGACCCGCATCGTTACCACAGTCGAAAAACATAGGATAGTTCTTGTAATCGATGCACATGCCAATTACCGCGTGTGCCGCCGACGCATCGTCGATAAACGAATACGGGATATGGAACCCGCGGGGCATCACGCGAACCTGTTGGCCGTAGCTAAAGCTCCAGTCGAGGTTGCGACCCAGATACATGTTGCCGGAATTATCGGTAAATCGAATGCTCGTGCACATGGCGCCTCCTAGCCATACGTCCTTGTTAAGCTCATTGTTACCAAACAAATAGGCGCTAAACACAAAGGTCCGGACATGACAATAACGTCACGTCCGGACCACACAAGCAAGATAAACTCAACCAAGTCAACCTCGCAGGTCGTCTAAGGGGTCAAAATACCGCAGATTGTCACGAAAGAGGAGCGGAGCGTACTTAAGGTACGCGAGCGACGCTTGAGCGGCAAGGTGCGGGCTTTGGTCCCCTTAGACCAACTTTCCAAGACAGTGATCGATCATATGCTGGATCATTTGTGCCTCAAAGCCCGTGTAGTCGCGGCGGCACTCCTTCATCTTGCCGTCGACGATCTGGTCAAAGGCAACCTTGCACTTGATATAGCGCGTGGACTTGGTGATTTCGTCGTGCGTCAGGCAGCTCTCCTCCATCTTGCTGGCGCCCAGGCCAAACACCAGACGGGGGTTGTAGAGCACGTGGGGCTCGCCGGCGTCGTCCAGATAGACGCAGACCTTCTTGGTGACGCCAATCTGGTTGGCGGCAAGGCAGCCGGCGTCCTCGAGCGACTTGATGGTGTCGATCAGGTCCTGTGCGACCGACTCGTCCTCAACAGTCGCAACCTCGCAACGCTGGGACAGGATAGCCTCGTCGCGGCAGAGCTCTTTAATCATACGTTCCTCCAAAGAGTTCAATGTAACTGCTTAAGTATACGGTACCTACACATTTTCATGCGAAAAATACCGTCCGCCTGTTACAAAGCGCCGAACTTCAACATGCGAGGAACATCGACCTTCCAAAGGCGATATAGTAGGTAAGTTCGTGTCAATCGGCCTAAACTCGGGGCCGAACAAGGAAAGGGTATGCATGGACGAACTTTTTCACGTCAGCGAGCGCAAGTCCACAATCGGGACCGAACTTCGCGCTGGACTGACAACATTCCTGGCGATGGCCTACATCATCGCCGTCAACCCTGCGGTGCTCTCGGGCGCTGGCATCGATGCGGGAGCGCTCGCCTGCGCCACCTGTCTGGGCGCCGGCATCATGACCATCTGCATGGGCATCTTCGCCAACCGCCCGCTCGCCTGTGCGTCGGGCCTGGGCATCAACGCCATGATTGCGGGCATCACCGCCACCATGTGCGGCGGTGACTGGCACGTTGCCATGAGTGTTATCTTCCTCGAAGGTATCATCATCTTGCTGCTCGTCCTTTGCGGCCTGCGCGAGGCCATCATGGACGCCATCCCCGTGGTCCTGCGCCACGCAATCTCGGTGGGTCTGGGCCTGTTTATCGCCATGATCGGCCTGTGCGACGCCGGCATCATCACCGCTGGCACCGGTACGCTCGTCGGCCTGGGCGACATCGCCTCCCCCACCTTTATCGTCGGCATCATCTCCATCGTCGTAACGGTTGCCCTTGCTTCCCGCAACGTGCCGGGCTCGCTGCTCATCGGCATCATCGTCGCCGTTATCGCCGGTATCCCGCTGGGCGTCACCCATGCGCCCGAGGGTCTCATCGCACCGCTCGACTTCTCGACCTTTGGCGCCCCGTTTGCCAGCACTGCTGATGGCAACATGGCCATCGTGAAGGTCCTGACCGACCCGATGCTGCTCGTCGTTGCCTTCTCGCTGCTCATGAGTGACTTCTTCGACACCATGGGCACTGCGATGGCCGTCGCCAAGCAGGGCGAGTTCTTGACCGAGGACGGCAATGTCGAGGACATCCGTCCCATCCTGGTCGTCGACTCCGTGGCCGCCGCTGCCGGTGGCTTTATGGGCGTCTCCTCCATCACCACCTTCGTCGAGTCCACCTCTGGCGCTGCCGACGGTGGCCGCACGGGCCTCACCTCCGTCACCACCGGCGTGCTGTTCCTTCTCGCCGCGTTCTTCTCCCCCATCGTCACCATCGTTTCCAGCGCCGCCACCTGCGGTGCTCTGGTCTACGTCGGCTACCTCATGATGAGCGAGGCCTCCGAGATCGACTGGTCCGACGTGTCGCAGGGTTTCCCAGCGTTCATGATTGTCGCCGGCGTGCCCTTCACCTACTCCATCTCTGCCGGCATCGGTCTGGGCTTTATCGCCTTCGTGGTCGTCGCGCTCTTTAAGGGCGAGGCCTCCAAGATCAAGCCGCTCATGTGGATCGCAGCACTCGCCTTCCTCGTCTACTTCTTTGTAGCGTAAGGGCAAAGCTGCCAAAGCAAAACCTCAAGGCGCAGAGTCGCATCAAGCGGCTCTGCGCCTTTCTTTTAGCGACGGTCCCTACGCCGACGTGCGACAATCATATTTGTAGATGTCGAAATGCAGAGAGAAGCTTGTCATGGAAGCGCGTCAAAAGCAGATAACCATTCATTCAAAGCATGTCGGAAGCGCGCCCGTCATTTACCTTCCCGCGGTCATGGGTGACGGCACCGAGGTCTATAGCCGTTGTCTTGAGCTTGATTGCCCGCCATTCACCCTGGTCGCCATTGGCGGGCTCGATTGGAATCGCGAGCTGAGCCCTTGGGAATGCGACGGAACCGTGCACGATGCCGAGCCCTTTGGTGGACAGGCGTCCGAGTTTCTCGATGAACTGCTGAATCGGATAATCCCAGAGGTCGAGCCATCACTTCCCTGCCCGCCTACCTGGCGCGGCATTGCCGGTTACTCATTGGCGGGCCTCTTTTCGCTTTGGTCGCTCTGGCAGACCGATGCCTTTGACCGCGCCGCAAGCGCATCGGGGTCCCTATGGTTTCCCGGATTTCTCGATTACGCACACGGGCACACGATGCCAGCCGCGCCCAACGCCGTCTATCTATCACTCGGCAAAAAGGAGACCAAGACGCCCAACCGCATGATGCGGCACGTACTCGACGACACACGCGCAATGGAAAAACTACTCGGCGACCGAGGCATCCCCGCGACCTTCGAGCTCAACCCCGGTAACCACTTTGCCCAAACCGGTCTGCGCATGGCCCGCGGCATACACTGGATACTGACGCATTAAAAATGGCGCCCACGCGTACGCACGGGCGCCATTTTTTTGATTTAGCTGAACACAACTACTACTCGACAGCCTCCTCGAGTTCAGAAACGGCGAACTCAAAGTCGTTGCCAGGCAGAATCGCGTTGAGCACGATGCCCACCAGCGAGCCCACGGCAAGGCCCGAAAGCGAAATCGTCACGCCGCCCAGCTCCAGCACGATGGCACCGGCGGCGCTGTAGGCAATGCCGAGTGAAAGCACGAGAACCAGAGCGGCCACCAGCACGTTGCGGTTGTTCTGGAAATCGACCTGGTTCTCGATGAGGTTACGGACGCCCACGGCGCTGATCATGCCATAGAGCACGAGCGACACGCCGCCGATAACGCATGCCGGCATGGCGGCGATCACGGCAGCGAACTTGGGGCAGAACGAAAGCACGATGGCGCAGCACGCGGCAATGCGAATCACGCGCGGGTCAAACACACGCGTCAGGGCGAGCACGCCGGTGTTCTCGCCATACGTGGTGTTGGCCGGAGCGCCAAAGAGCGAAGCCAGAATCGTGGCGAAACCATCACCGAGCAGCGTGCGATGCAGGCCGGGATCGGCGATGTAGTTGCGCTCGCAGGTGGAGCCAATAGCGGATATATCGCCGATATGCTCGATCATGGTTGCAAAGGCCAGCGGCATGATGGTGATGATGGCCGTCGTGGCAAGGCCACTATCGAACTGCGGCCCAAAGAGTGCAAACACCGTGTTGTCCCACACGACAGGCAAGCCAAGCCAGGGAGCGGCTGCGACGCCGGAGAAATCGACCTCGCCCAGCGCAGCCGCAACGGCATAGCTCACCACGACGCCCAGTAAAATCGGCACGATCTTGACCATGCCGCGACCCCAAATATTGCAGATGACGATTACGGCGACGGCAACCACGGCAACGAGCCAGTTAGTCTGGCAGTTGGCAATAGCGGAACTCGCCAGGATCAGACCGATCGAAATGACAATGGGGCCAGTCACCACCGGCGGGAAGAAGCGCATGACGCGCTTGGCGCCAAACGCGCGGAAGAGCGCCGCAAGCACCGGGTAGAGCAAACCGGCGCAGGCAACGCCCAGGCAAGCGTAGGGCAAGAGCTCGGCCTCGCCGTTGGGCGCGATTGCGGCATAGCCGGCAATAAAGGCAAACGATGAGCCCAAAAATGCGGGGACCTTACCGCGTGACAGGAAGTGGAATAGCAGCGTGCCCAAGCCGGCAAACAAAAGCGTTGCCGATACCGAAAGGCCGGTGAGCACGGGCACCAGCACCGTGGCACCAAACATGGCAAACAGGTGCTGCAGACCAAGCAGGAACATGCGCGGGCGGCCGAGCGACGAAGCGTCGTAGATGGCATCGGTGACGGCGGGCGTCGAGGACTGGGACATGGATGTCCTTTCGAATGGAAGGGCGCTCGGGCATAGCGGATAACCTGCCCGAACGATACGGTCCGAACCATTGTACGCGATACGCCAAGTCTCGCACGCGCCGTCACTTGCAAACGGTACCGCTATTTCCAAACACGCTCGGCAATACGCTTGACCAGCGCGATCTTTGCCCACTGCTCGCCTTCGGTCAGCTTGTTGCCAATCTCGCAGCTGGCAAAGCCACACTGCGGAGACAGATACAGATTCTCAAGCGGCACGTACTTTGCTGCTTCATGAATACGCTCGACGGTCGCGTCCTCGTCCTCGAGCTCGGCTGCCTTGGTGGTCACCAGACCCAACACGACCTTCTTACCGGGCGCAACGTACTTGAGCGGCTCAAAACCACCGGCGCGCGGAGTGTCGAACTCCAGATAGAACGCGTCAACGTCCTCATGCGCAAACAGGTACGGGGCGATGGGATCATAGCCGCCCTCAAAGGCATAAGTAGAGTGGTAGTTGCCACGGCATACATGCGTATTGATCACCAAGTCGTCAGGCTTGCCCGCGATGGCAGCATTGTTGAGCGCCACGCCCAGCTCGCTCACCTTTTGCAGGTCAACCGGGCTCATGCCGGTCTTGGACACAAAGTCAGTATCGCAATAGATGCCCCAGGTGCAGTCATCAAATTGGATGTTGCGGCAACCCGCGGCATACAGATCGGCAATCACGGTGCGGTATGCTGCGGTGATGGCATCGGCGAGCTCTTCGTCGGTCTTGTAGACGGCACGCAGGCTCTCCTGCTGGCCATCGCAGCGGTCGAGCGTGACTTCGGAGAACGTCTGGATCGGCGCCGGAATGGTTTGCCGCGCAACCTGGCCCTCGCCCTCAAGCGCCTTGACAAACTTGAAGTGCTCGACGAACGGATGGTTCTCGCCGCTAATAGGTCCGGTCACCACGGCGGTGTCGGCGGTAGTCTCCTCATCGTGGAACATATAGCCCGTACGCGAGGTGCGGCGCTCGATGCCGTTGAGACCCCACATAAAATCGAGGTGCCAGTAGCTGCGGCGGAACTCGCCGTCGGTGATGACCTGCAGGCCGGCGGCCTTTTGCTTTGCCACCAAATCACGAATGGCCTCGTCCTCGACTGCCTTAAGTCCCTCGGCATCAAGCGCGCCTGCCGCATAGGCAGCGCGGGCGTCCTTTACGGCCTGCGGACGAAGAAAACTGCCGACGATATCGGCGCGAAACGGCGCTTTGAGCTGGGTGGAATTGCTCATAGGAATCTCCTTTTGCATGGAATACTTTGGCGAGCAAGAGTATGAGCGCACTCCTGGTTATCGTAAAATATGCGTTTATATATGTTTGCCATATAGTTTTCCTATAGCAATTTCGACAGCCCAAGACAGCAACATCAAACGCTACCGGTTAGATATGCCTCCGGATGGCCTCGACATAAGCCTGTCCATAGCGCGTGAGGGTCGTATTCTTGCGCGTGATAATGCCAATCTCCATGTATTCATCCACATCGAGCGGAATCGAGATAATACCGGGGCCATTAAGCTCGTGGCTAATCACGCCCGAACACACCGTGTAGCCGTTGAGACCCATGGCTAGGTTGAACAACGTCGCACGGTCGCGCACGCGGATATTCTTGCGGCGCTCAAACGTCGAGGTCAGTTCCTCGGAATAGTAAAACGAGTTGTAGCTGCCCTGTTCATAGGATAGGAACGGATAGTCTTCCAAGTCCTCGAGCGTCACGCTGGCGTGGTCCGCCAGTGGATGGTCGGCGCATACAAAGACGTGCGGCGTGGCGCAGAAGAGTCCTTCGAATACGAGCTCGTTGGCCGCCAGCATGCGCTCGATAACCTCGCGGTTATGTTCGGATAAGTACAGAATGCCCAGTTCACTCTTCATGTGCGCGACATCTTCGATGATCTCGTGAGTCTGTTCCTCGCGCAGGGTAAAGTCGTAGCGCGCGGCATCGAACTCACGGATCACGTCGACAAACGCATTAACGGCAAAGGAATAATGTTGACAGCTCACACTAAAGTGCGGCACTTGCTCGGATGCACCCTTGTACTTATCCTCGAGCAGATCGGCCTGATCGAGTACCTGGCGCGCGTAGCCCAAGAATGTCTCGCCTTCCTCGGACACAATGACGCCCTTGTTGGTGCGCTCAAAGATGTGCACACCCATCTCGTTTTCGAGATCGCGAATCGAGGCGGTAATCGAAGGCTGCGACACAAAGAGCCGGCGCGAGGCCTCGGTGATGCTGCCGCATTCGGCAACCTTAACAACATACCTGAGCTGCTGAAGCTTCATGACTTTCTCCCTAGACGTTCGTGACGCCAAGACCCGTCGCGTCCATCTGGCGCATAAACGACGGCATCTCCCCCGTCGCGGCGCAGGCGGCAATCTGATGCAGAGCCCCGGCAACCGCATCGTCTGCCGCAGCGCCGATATGCCAACGCGCGGCAGCCGTGACGGCCTCATTGGCATTGGCGACTGCAACGGAGTTGGGAACGGCATTAATCATGGGCAGATCGTTATCGGAATCGCCGAACACCGCCACCTCGTCGGGCGTTAGGCCCAAAGCACGCACCAGCTCCAGCGTGGCACAGCCCTTGTCCCAACCAGCCGGCAAGATATCGAAAAGGCGCACTCGGTTGTTGGGAAACACGAGCGAGAGTTCCGGCACCTCGGCGGCAACGCGCTCGCGTAGCTCCGCGAGCCCTTCACGCGAACGGGCACTCCAGATATTCGCCTTGAACACCGGCGCGTCACCGACAACGGGACGGCACGGGGCCTCTTCGCCTTTGAGCCACGCGTTGCCGCCCGACTCCATAGCGCGATGCACGCGCTCGGGGTCGCTCGTCATGCAATAGGCGTCATTATCCCAAAAGTCATCACCCAAGCTGTAGACCTTCAGATAGGTATCATCGGTCTCTTGCTCCAAGTAGTCAGCCAAGCGAATAAGGGCGGCGTTATCGGTCGCATGCGAGGCTACCACCTCGCCGTCGACAAACATGACCTGGCCGTTGCAGAACGCACCGGTCGAGAAGCACTCGGAACGATTACGAAACATCCAGCCCATCGCGGAAGGCTGACGGCCCGAAACCGGGCCAAAGTGCAGGCCCGCCGCCTGCATGGCATGAATGCCCTCGATGGCGTAGTCGCTGGCGCCGTCATGCCCGGCTGGAATCAACGTATCGTCCATATCGGTCAGCACAAGTTTAATCATAAGGCCCCCAGTCATTTTCACCGTATCCATTGTAGCGACCTGCCAATAAGGGACAGGTTTATTTTGGCAGGTTTTATCTGGGAAAATGCAACGCCCCAGTTGCCACCTGCCAAAATAAACCTGTCCCTTTTTGGCAGGTGCGCTAGTATAGGGAACAACAGATTCGATGCGGGAGTGCCGGCGGTGCAAACCACAAGGCTGAGAGGGCATGGGGCCCAATCCTTTGAACCTGTCAGTTAATGCTGGCGTAGGGAGCATGCCGCCTTTACAGGGGCGCTGTCTATGCACAGCGCCCCTTTTCTATGCCAAGGAGGCATGTGCAGTGATTGATTCGAAACAGCTTAAACAAAATGTGGTCAAGGCCGTGGAGGAGATTCGCGCCACCAACCCGATGGCCGGCTCCATCACCAACACGGTGACGATCGACTTTGTTGCCAACGCGCAGCTCGCCGTAGGCGGTTCGGCCGCCATGGTCTATCTGCCCGACGAGGGCGAGGCGCTCGTTGCCGGCGGCGGCGCCATCTATCTCAACATGGGCACGCTCTTCCCCATCTACGAGCAGACGATTCCCCGTGCGGCCAAAGCGGCACACGACGCCGGCAAACCCTGGGTGCTCGATCCGGTGGGCCTGGGCATCGGTAGCCTGCGCACCCAGCTGGTAAACGAGCTCAAGCAGTACAAGCCCGCCATCGTGCGCGGCAACGCCTCCGAGATCATCGCGCTCGCCGGCCTGTGGGGTCTTGAAGGCGAGGCGGCTGACCTGAGCCGCGTGCGCGGTGTCGATACCACCGATACGGTCGACGCCGCCCGCGGCGCTGCGGTGGCACTCGCCCGCTACACTCGCGGCGCCGTAGTGGTCTCGGGCGAAGTCGACTTGATTACCGACGGCACGACCGTGGCCAAGTCCCACGGCGGCAGCCCGCTCATGTCCAAGATTACCGGCTGTGGCTGCTCGCAGGGCGGCGTCCTGGCCGTGTACGCTTGCGCCGCCGATCCGTTTACGGCAGCCATCTGCGGTACCGCTGTCTACAACGTTGCCGGCACGCGTGCCGCCGCTGTCGCTGATGCCCCGGCAAGCTTTAAGGTCGCCTTTATCGACGAACTCTACCGCGCGACCGCTCAGGATATTGCGAATAACCACCTCGAGCTCGAGGAGGCATAAGCCATGTCCGAACCCTCAACCGCTGCCGACATGAACACGCTCGTCGCCGTAGCCATCGCCCCGTGCGGCACAGGCGACGAGCTGTCCGCCGAGGTCGCCGAGGTCGTGCGCGTCATTCGCGAGAGCGGCCTTCCCAACCGCACCACCTCGATGTTCACCGAGATCGAGGGCGACTGGGACGAGGTCATGCAGGTCGTACGCGATGCAACCTTTGTGTTGGCAAGCAAGGGCATCCGCACCGAAGTCGTGCTCAAAGCCGATATTCGACCCGGTTTTACCGACACCATGACCGGCAAACTCGAGCGCATGGAAGCGCAGATCAAAAAGCAGGAGGAAGCACGATGAGCATCCGCGACAACCTTGATATCTCGGCCTATCTGGTACTCGGCCCCGAAAACACGCTGGGACGTCCCGTGGGCGATGTGGTAGCGCAGGCGCTCGATGCCGGCTTTACCTGCATCCAGGTGCGCTCCAAGGTGGCAAGTGCCCGCCAGATCATCGCGCTGACGGGCGACGCCGCGCAGGCAATCGCTCGCGCCGGCAAGACCGGCAAGGTCGCCCTGCTTATCGACGACCGTCTGGACTGCGTACTCGCCGCACGCGAACAGGGTATCGCCGTCGACGGCGTGCATGTGGGCCAGAGCGATATTCCTGTCGAGGTCTGCCGCAAGCTTCTGGGCCCCGATGCCATCGTGGGCCTTTCGGCCCGTTGCGAGGAAATGCTCGAGTACGTCAAGACCGCCGACATGAGCCTAGTCGACTACCTGGGCATCGGCCCGCTCCACGAGACCGAGACCAAGCGCGACTGTGGACGCGCGGCAGATGGCTCCATCATCACCAAGAGCTTTGAGGACCTGGCCGCGCTCCATGCGGCAAGCCCCGTTCCCATCGTGGTCGGCGGCGGCGTCAAAAAAGCCGATCTGCCGCAGCTCAAGGCCACCGGCGTCGAGGGCTTCTTTGTGGTGAGCGCCGTCTGCAGCGCTGACGACCCCCACGCCGCAGCCAAGGAGCTTGTCGACACCTGGCAGCAGGCATAGGCATAGGCCGAGCAGCTGATTCGCAGCCTCATATCTTCAATAGCGCAAAGCGCATCCCAGTTTGGACCTCCATTCTGGGATGCGTTTTCCGCATGCGACTCCATTGGGAAACTGCATCCCATTCCAGACGCAAATTCTGGGACGCACTTTCCGCCGAGAGCTCTGCAGTTTGCCCTACTCTGCCAGATATGCTTCCAACGCCGACAAGGTCGCGGCCGCATCACGACGACCGACCTGGTAGATGCGCTCGAGCTCCTCCGGCTCGCGACACAGCGATGGCACCTTCACCGATTCGCTCGGACGCACCACGAAAACCTCGCCGCTGGCCTCGCGACGCGCCAGGTCGTCGAGTGCAGCGTTATATACCTCGTGCCGGCGTTCAAGCGCCGCGACAAACTCTGGATAGCGGCGAAACACGCGGCGCAGCATAGGCATCAAGCTATTGGGTTGTTTTACAAAGCCTGCCGGCTGCGTCAGCACCACGATGTTGCGGTCATACCCCTGTTCGAATAACCACGCACTGGGAATGGAATCGGCCACGCCGCCATCCAGATATCGATGTCCGTCAATCCGAACGGGTTTGGTCGCCACGGGAATCGCCGACGATGCCCGAATCCACTCGATATCGCGCTCATCGCCATACGGCAGGTCGTGATAGATGGCCTCACCCGTCTCGATATCGGTGCACACACACGTAAACCGCATAGGACAGGCACGATACGCCTCTAAGTCGACAGGATCGCGCTCAAGCGGCACCTCATGATAGGCAAAATCGGCATTGAACATGTCACCGGTTCGCAACCAGCTTGTCACGCTCGCATAGCGCTTGTCGGCGCAATAGGCCTTGTTATACCGAATGGCGCGACCGATCTGGCGTGACTTAAAATTGTACCCAAACGCCGCACCCGCCGAGACACCCACCATATGGTCACAAGTTAAGCCGTGCTCCATCCAGACATCGAGTACGCCCGCCGTATACATACCGCGGTAGCCGCCTCCCTCGAGCGCAAGCCCCACCGTGCGCGTCGTATCCGGCTGTGCCATGCGACCATCTCCGTTCCTGCGTTTAAAACCGGGACAAGTATACCCGTCAACATATAGCGTCTCAGTCGCATTTTTATCGGACATCTCATCATTGCGGTACCGTTTAGCGAATAATGGCCGCGCACAGCATGGGCACCCATATATAATTCTGCGCTGTTGTTTATACTATTCAGCAGTTATCAACTGCAAACATTAGCCGGTAAATTAACCCAACAACGCAGCGAGGCGGGGGCCTGGATACACGCAAAGCGCCGAACAACAACGCGTGTGCACAACGAGCTCGCCCGACGCAATTCGCCCGACCTCAGAAAGCCGCTTACGACATGGATACTGTCAGCAATTACACCGAGACGCTCGAAAAGACCGTCCGCGACCTTCTTGAACGTCAGGACGATCTGATCAGGACCGCCTTTACCGACCAGCTTACCGGACTTGGCAACCGCGGCGGCTTTGTCCGTTCCCTCGAGGAGCTCTGGGAGCAGGAACTGCCCGTCACCATGGCTTTTATCGACATCGATAACCTTAAGCACTGCAACGACGTCTTTGGGCATGACGAGGGCAACCGCTACATCTTGCAGGTAAGCCTCTATCTCAAGCTGTATATGAAGGTGGACGAGGCGGCGTTTCGACTGGGAGGCGATGAGTTCGCCATCCTCTCTACGATTGCAACCGAGGACGACCTCGCCGATCGTCTGGAACACTGCCGAACAATCTTGCTCAACAACAACGATTCCGGGATGCCCCACTCGTTTAGTTACGGAGTGTCCCACGCCGACCCCGCCCTGGGCGAAGCCCCCAATCGCATGACGCTCGATGCCGACCATCGCATGTACGACTACAAACTACGCCATGCCTTGCACCTCGATCGACGCAATATCACGCAAGTCCATACCGACGACTTCGAAATAAGCGACCGTGTTTTCGACGCCTTTTCGATGCTCAACGAAGGTCGTTATTTCTTTATCGAGAACTTGGACAAACATCGCACCCTTTGGTCACAAGGTGCCTTGCGCGATCTCGGACTTCCTTCAGAGCACATAGACAACTGTCGCGATTACTGGAAAAAGCGCGTCCATCCCGATGACCTTGAGGCTTTTACCGACGACTTCGACCAAGTCTATAACGGCTCCAAGCACCATCGAGTCATGCAGTATCGTGTACGCAACGCCACAGGCGACTACGTGCTCTGCCGTGCTCGCGGTTTTCGCATCGATGGGAGCGAAAACGAGCCCTCGCTCTATGTCGGCGAGCTCGTCAATCATTCCCTTGCCGAGACCGTCGACGCCGCCACGGGGCTTGGAACGCAGCGTATGCTGGTCAACGCTATCGATGCCTGTCGCCGTGACCGCTGCAAAACAGGACTCATCGCCGTGCGCGTTCGCGGCACGACGAAGCTCAACGAGCTCTATGGAGCCGAGGCGGTCGACAGCATGCTTGCCGAATACGCAAGCCGTATGCTGTCGATCACCCGCGGTAGGAGTCGCGTCTTCCGTTCACGAAGTGTCCAGTTCGTCGTGCTCAGCAACGCTTTGGACCACGGGGCATTTGAACTCCTGACCCATCGTCTAAAAGAGACCATTTTTGCCCCCGTTCAGATCGCGGGCGACACCATCACTCCCGTTTGCATTGTCGCCCCGGTCTTTTACGAGCGCCTGGACTACCAAACATCTGCTGTTTTGCGCGAACTCGACCGTCGCCTTCGCACGGCTGGCGGGCTTGTCCCCAACGACAGCCTCCCTATACCCGAGATCGAGCGCAAAAGCGCAATCGCCGAACGCATCGATATGCTCACCGGCCTCTGCCGACCCAGCGAGTTTATGCGCCGTGCCAATGCCTTCATCAAGGCAAAGCGCGACGGCGCTTGGTGTATCGCCACCGTCGACATGGGCCACATGCGCCTATTTAACGAATGGTATGGACAGGCCGAAGGCGACCGTATGCTTGCCGATGTGGGCACGGTGCTCAAGGATATCGAGAACGCCGACATGGGTGTCGCGGGATACTGGGGGCAAGACGACTTTTGTCTGCTCATACCCTTTGAGCGCGATTTCGTTCACCGAGTCTATGCGCGCGTGCGCGAGGCTGTAGCCAAGCACGACGACGGCGTAGGCTTTTGGCCGTCCATGGGCGTATGCCCCATCGACGCGAGCGAGGAAATCACCATTGATGCCCAGGCCAAGGCCATGTTTACCAATCGACGCGCCAAAAACGACTTTAAGGAGCGCATTGCCGTTTTCCGCCCCGAGGAATACGAGCATGAGGTTGCGTTCCACCACACGCTAACCGAGTTCCAGTATGCGCTCTCAAACGGCCGCATCACTTACTACCTGCAGCCCCAGGTCGATATGGAAACCGGCGAGATCATTGGCGCCGAGGCGCTCACACGCTGGATTGACAAGGATGGATCCCTCATTTCACCTGTCACCTTTATCCCCGCTCTCGAGGAAAGCGGCTTTGTGGTAACGCTCGACAAATATGTTTGGCAGGGCGTTGCCACATGGCTTCGCGAGCGTCTCGATCGCGGTCTTCGCGTGGTTCCGATCTCCCTCAACGTGTCGCGCGTGGACATTCTTGCCTGCGACGTTGCCGAACATATGGGGGCGCTCGCCGCCCAATACAACCTGCCGCCCGAGCTCATGCGTATCGAGATCACCGAGACCGCCTATACCGGAGAGTCCGAGGCCGTGGATAAGCTGACCGCGGATCTGCACACCCGCGGCTTCTCGACCTATATGGACGATTTTGGTACCGGCCAGTCCACGCTCGCGATGCTCAGAAACGTGAATGTTGACGTCATCAAGCTCGACCGCACCTTTGTGCCCACCGACCGCGATCAAGGCCGCAGCGCGCGGATCGTGTCATCGATGCTCGAGATGGCGCAGTCGCTCCATCTGCCCGTTGTAATCGAAGGCATCGAGACAAATGAGCAGGCGAACATGCTACGCCACATGGGCGCCCGCTACGCTCAGGGTTTCCTCTACTACCGACCCATGCAGGCAAAGGATTTTGAGGCATTGCTCGATGGCAGCAATAACAACTGATACGCTCGCGCGCAAAACGCCACCGTCGAAGGAAGCATTTGTCCCCATTGGCTAACTCATATACCCAATCCAAGCCGAATTGGGGATATGATACAAACCGTTGTCCTGCCCAAGGAGGTTATCCATCATGAACGAGTCGTACCGCATGGGCGAGCAATCGATTATTGCCTATCTTCAGCGACTTGCGAATGGCATCTCGACCGCCGAACTCGATGTTGCCGCGCTGCCCGCTGGGCTACGCGCCGTTGGTGAGCAACTGCAAAAGACGTATGCCATCCTGCAACAAGAGCGCCAGCTGCTTGAGCGCAACGCCTATATCGATCCGCTCACCAACTTGGGCAACCGCAGCGGACTCGACCGTCACGTCGAGCAGCTCTGGCGCAAAGGCGACCCCTTCACCTGCGCCTATATTGACATCGACCATCTCAAGCATTGCAACGATATGTTTGGCCACGCCGAAGGCAATCGCTATATTCTGAGTATCTGCCGCACACTCTCCGAAACCATGGAGCACGATGAGATGCTGTTCCGTATCGGTGGAGACGAGTTTGTGCTTATCTCGCTCTCCGCAAACGAGACTGAACTCGAGCAGCGCTTGGAGCAGGTACGTGCCGGGCTGATCGAGGCGAGCTCAGGTGGCAAGGCGCACATGATCGCCAGCTTTAGCTTTGGCTGCTCGCGCGTCGATCCGCTTGCCGGCGACACGCGTCGCCAGATGACGATGGATGCCGATCGCAAGATGTATCGCTATAAGCTTATGCATCGTGTGCAGCAACCGAAAGACAATGATGCGCCGCAACGCCCAATCGTCGATCAGCTTCCCTGCAACGACCGGGTGTTCCAAGCGATCTCCATGAGCTCCGAGACGCGCTATCCGTTCATCCTTAACCTCGATACGGGAGAATCGCAATGGTCGGTTAACGCCATGCGCGATTTTGACCTGCCCTCCCAGCACCCTTTTAACTCACTCGACATGTGGCTCGCCCGCGTTCATCCCGAGGACCGCGACAACGTGCGCGCCGAGCTCGACATGGTGATAAACGGTACGTGGCACTTCCATTACATGCAGTATCGCGTAATGGATGCCACCGGAAAATACGCGCTTTGCGACTGCACGGGCTACCGCTTGGACGGCACCGATACCGAGCCCAGCATGTATGTGGGCATTATCATCAACCGAAGCTTGGCAGATACGACAGATTCCGTGACTGGCCTGGGCGATATTCACGCCCTGGTCAACGCCATTGGTGAAATGCGTCGCGTGGCGCGCGAGGCAGGCTTTATTGCCATTAAAATCAACGATATCGCTCAGGTCAATGCCCGCTTTGGCTTTGATGCGGGCGACCGTGTTTTGGCAGAAAGTGCCGCCTGCCTTATGGAATGCTCGCGCGGCAAGGGTCGTCTGTTCCGCTCGACGGGACCAATGTTCGTGGCGCTTTTCGACGACTTTGATCCCGAAGAGACCGACGCAATCGCAGACGAAATCGAGCGATTCTTGGGGTCGCCCGTGCTCTTTGGCTCATTTGAATATCAGCCGCCCATTCGTGTGGCGACACTTCATCTAGACGCTGTCGACCGACAGCCCGTTTCCATTTTGAACGAGCTCAAAGCGCTGCTTGAAGAGGCGCCGCAAGTACCGGGCACCAAGCTGGACTAGCGTCGTGGGGAGCGATGTGAAACACAAGCCGTTTCACATCGCTCCCCACGCCATCTGCCCCTCTCGTGCGATAATCCTCCGCAGAAGTCACCGACAGCAGAGGGAGTTTGTGATGAAGGTTCTTTTGGTCAATGGCAGTCCCAAGGCAAACGGCAACACCGCCCGCGCACTCGCCGAAGTCGCCGAGCAGCTCAATGCCGAAGGCATTGATACCGAGGTGTTTCAGCTGGGCGCCAAGCCCATTCGCGATTGTATCGGTTGCGGCCAGTGCGGCAAGCTTGGCGGTCGCTGCACCTTTGACGACGACGTGGTGAACGAGCTCATCGCTGCCGCTGAGCAGGCAGACGGCTTTGTCTTTGGCTCACCCGTCTACTATGCGCACCCCAGCGGACGCATCCTTTCGGCCCTCGATCGCGCCTTCTATGCGGGCGGGCACGCCTTTGCGCACAAACCCGGCGCCGCGGTCGCTGTCGCCCGTCGCGGTGGCACGTCGACCACCTTCGATGTGCTCAACAAGTACTTCACCATCAACCAGATGCCCGTGGTCGCCTCCACGTACTGGAACAACGTCTTTGGTCGCGTACCCGGCGACGCCGATGGGGATGCCGAGGGCCTTGCCACCATGCGCAACATCGGCAAGAACATGGCCTGGCTCCTGCAATGTATCGAAGCAGGACAGGCCGCCGGCATCAGCGCGCCCGAAGCCGATCGCGAGCGCACCAACTTCATTCGATAAGTCCAGCGGTGGTCACCTCGATGTTCTATCAATGTCAGCGAAAAGCCAGCTGATGAGGCAAGGTGCCTTGAAAGAGGAGGGCGCTGGGCTGTTGCCCGCGCCCGACGATTGAAAGGCAGATTGCCCATCAGATGGCTTTGCAGCGTCGAGGTGACCGCCGTTCGTTAGAACGGCGGAACATGCTATGAACGTGCAAATCTTCGGCACCAAAAAGTCCTTCGATACCAAGAAGGCCCAGCGCTATTTTAAGGAGCGCCGCATTAAGGTGCAGTTTATTGACCTTAAGGAAAAGGAGATGAGCAAAGGCGAGCTCACGAGCGTGATGCAGGCGGTCGGCGGCATCGACAAGCTGCTCAACCCCAAAGCCAAGGACGAGGAGACACTCGCACTTATCCAGCACCTCACTCCCAGCCAGCGCTTTGATAAGCTGCTCGAGAATCAGCAGGTACTGGCCGAGCCCATCGTGCGCAACGGCAAAAAGGCCACCGTCGGTTATTGCCCCGATGTATGGGGAGCCTGGGAGTAGCCTGTGTTATTTGCCGGCGCGTGGGTATAAGAGCAGGCGTTTGGCATATGATTTTACTGTAAGCCATGTCTAACAAAGGAGGGCACATGCCCAACAAACCCGTGAAGATCATCATGCTTACCGGATACCTCGGTGCCGGCAAGACCACGCTGCTCAACCATATCCTCGCCAACGACGGCGGTATCCGCGCCGCCGTGATCGTCAACGATATCGGCGAGATCAACGTCGACGCCAGCCTTATCGCCGACGGTGGCCTTTCCGAGACCGACGACCTCATCCCGCTCACCAACGGCTGCATCTGCTGCACGCTTTCGGACGACCTGGCCAACCAGCTGCAGGGCATTGCCGATTCGGGCAATTTCGACTACATCATCATCGAGGCCTCCGGTATTTGCGAGCCTATCCCCATCGCCTACACCATCTCGAGCTTCTGCGACGAGGCCAAAGTGGGCGGCGAACCCAAGCTCGCGCTCGACAACATCGTTGCCGTGGTCGACTGCGCCCGCATGTACGACGAGTTCAACGGCGGTCGCGACCTGCTGGCCGAGGATATCGACGAGGACGACATCGAGAGCCTGCTCATCCAGCAGATCGAGTTTTGCTCCACGCTGATCCTCAACAAGACCGATACCGTGAGCCCTGAGCAGATCGCCGAGCTCAAGGCCATCGTGCGCAGTCTGCAGAAGGACGCCGCGATTGTCGAGGCTCAAAACGGCGAGGTCCCCATGGAGGAGCTGCTCGATACCGATCGCTTCGACTTTATGCGCGCCTACAACTCCGCCGCCTGGATCGAGGCCATGGAGCATCCCGAGGAGCACGACGACCCCGAGGTGCTCGAGTACGACATCGAGACCTTTGTGTACTCGCGCCGTAAGCCGTTTGACCTGCAGAAGTTCACCGATTTTGTTGAGCAGGAGTGGCCCGACGAGGTCATTCGCGTCAAGGGTCCGCTGTGGCAGACCGGCGATCCGGACATGTGCTACATGTTCGAGCAGGCCGGCCGCCAGATGCGCCTGATGGAGAACGGCTTGTTCGTTGACTCGGCGCCCGAGGGCGAGAAGCAGAAGATCATCGACGAGAACCCCGAGATCATGCAGATTTGGGACGACGAGACGGGCGACCGCATGACGAGCCTGTGCATCATCGGCCGTCACATGGACAAGGATGCGCTCATCGCCGCCCTTGATGCCTGCCTGACCGACTGGCACCGCGCTTAGGTTATCCAAGTGGGCGTTTTCCGCCCACGTAACCATCAAACCACCACGAAGGTACCCTTCGTGGTGGTTTTTCGTTCTATGCCAAGGAGATTCATGTTCAATATCGTGCTGTATGCTCCCGAGATTCCGGCCAATACGGGTAATATCGGCCGTACCTGCGTGGTCACCGGCGCCCGCCTGCATCTGGTGGAGCCACTGGGCTTTTCGCTCGACGACAAAACGGTGCGTCGCGCCGGCCTGGGCTACTGGCAAAACTTGGACGTGACGACCTATGCCAGCTGGGAGGATTTCCTTGCGCGCAATGACCTCTCCCCCGCCGACGACCGCTTGCATCTGCTGACCAAAAAGGCACGCCGAACCTATGCGCAAAGCACTTACCGTGACGGCGACTATTTGGTCTTTGGCAGCGAAAGCTCGGGGATTCCCGAAGGGCTGCTCGCCGCAGCGCCCGAGCGCTGCGAGCGCATCCCCATGCTGCGCGATTGTGACTCACTCGACAACGCCGAGGCCTGGGAAGCCCACGAGGAATCGCTCGGACATACCGAGAACGGCCATGAGGCCATCCTTCGGCAGGATATCTGCGGCAACTTCGTCAATCCGGACGGCTACCGCATCAGCGCACTCAACCTCTCCAACAGCGCCGCCATCGTCCTCTACGAAGCCCTGCGCCAAACAGGCTTTGCCGGCATGTAAAAACCTGCCATTAGGGGACGGGGCAGAAATGGTAGACTTTCAAACTCTCTAGTCCTTGACAAAATGGTTTTGACATCAAATGCGGCAAAGGGACAGTCCCTTTGCCGCATTTGGCTGCTAGCAATTCACGTCAGAATTCAACTTCAAATACAAATGACTGCCGAAGTTCTCGCTTAGCTTGGCTTGTCAGGCTCGAATTCGCCCTTATGTTCAGCTTGCTGCATGCCTCATCGATAGCCATAGCAAGCGATACGGACATGGTCATGGTCGTCTCGCTTTTCAATTCAACCCGATAGCTCTTCGCCTTGTTTTTATCCTCTCCACCGCATCTCGTTTCGATTAACAAGAGAATGTCAGAGTCATGGGCATACCAATGGAGTTCAGGGCGCTGTGGAACCATGTCTCCCTCAAATTCCTGTGTAAACAGGATTTTCTTCTCATTTCTCGTTAAATCGCTCAAAGAGCCGTTGATTCGAGCCGAGCCCTTCTTTCCCGCTTTGGCATTTCCCTTAACCTGGTGGCCTCTCCGAGTTTCCTCGTACTCCGTCACCTCCAACTTGCAGCGCTTCGCGCCAAGCATGAACGCAATCCGTCTCAACTCGGCCATCTTGTCTTGTTGCATGGTTGCGAAATAAGAGTCAAGATCAACAAAGCGAGACCGATCAAAAGCATCTATGTAATATGTGGAATAAAGAGATGGTTTAGGGTAGAAAGACAATTCGCTATCCCCGATTGCCTCGCGGTACAGATTGAAAATCTGCGTACCCTTAACGGTATCCAGCCAACCAATGGCATCCCTACAGGCGTCGATGCCACGACGCTCATTTCCGTCAACAATTCGAATCATATTCGGCAAATAAAATGAAGGACTCTGATAGGTCTCCTTGGTTACCGGCCTGTATCTATTAAGCTGCTGCTGGTATGCCCAATCGTTGATGGCGTCACCGATATCCGCAGCAGCACCTGCCGCACCATCGGCCGCATCAGCAATAGCCGCCAAGGCGTCATCGACCATCGGAGTTGCAGCACACATTACACCATCGGCAACTTTCTGTACGGTTGCAACCGCGCCCGCCATCGCGCTTCCGGCGCCATCAACCAACCCGGCAGCGGCCTTACGGATATCAAAGCTCTGCTTATGTCGCGACAGCTCCTCCCTTTCGACAACAGCTAGATCGTCTTTATCCTCCATAGTGACCTCCTATTTCCGATAGTCGAAATCAACCGTATATTCATCGCCAAATGCCGAGTTGAACATCGCACGGATATTTGCTTCGGCGTTCACTCGAGCCTCTTCGAGCAGCTTGCCATCCTTGATGGCCTCGCTTTCACTCCGCTCCTTGCACTGCGCTTCAAACGCCGTGACATCTTTGACCTCAATGGGGTTGAGGATGTTGTTGCGTTCCTCGAGAGCACCCGACTTATTCATATCCGGCGTGTTCGAGATTACATAAGGCTCATCCATCGTAATGGTCAGCTTTTTCTTGTTTGTATGTATCTCTGCCGTCTCGAGATTCACACCCGCCTTAATGGTTCCCACATAGCGGTACCAAAAGCTGTTTTCCGTAAACGGGATATCAAACCAATCGAAGAACCTCTTGGTATCCGTCACCTTATCGACAATCGCATAGTTCTGCGATGCAGAAACCATCTCGTTCTGGGAAGCGATGCGTTCAAACACGACCGACGGGGAAAGCGTATTGGGGGTCGTTTCTTTCGCGCCCGCAGCTTTGCCGTTACTAAAGATGGTAATGAAAAGTACAGCCACAATCACTCCGCCAAGCGCCAGGCCCGCAAAGAATACCTTGGGCTTTGTCAGGATTCTCCCGAGTTTCGCTTTCAGCGCCCCCATGCCTTCCTCCATCTCATCCATCCCCTATTCCTTTCAAAATCCCTGTTATTTAAGAAACTGCCGTGGGTTATACCTCATGCCTTAATTGTCGTTTTCAGCATGTCTTTAGACGAGGGCAGTTGTTTGCAATCCGAAATAATACACATTCGTTCGCAGCACTTGTTGCTCAATATTTGGCATAAAACGGGCAGGTCAACCATTCATTGCCGATTAACCCGCCCCTTCCGTGCAGAACTTATTTATTTACATCGTAGCTGGAAACAGATGCGACAACGCGCGCAGCGTCAACATCGGACATTGCCTCGAACTTGACTTTCTCACCCGGCGCCCACGAAGAAGTGTCCGCATAGGTCTCCTCCGCTTTGATGTCATCTGCATCATAGAGAGCAAGTGTCAGGCTGACGTTAGAGAACGATATACCAGAGGTGTTCTCAACTACCGCCGTATACGTATACAGACCGTAACCGTCATCCGATTTTTCGAAATTTGCTCCCTGAATCAAACTGTTGATGGCATCCTCATAGCAGGTCTTCTCTGTTACGGACTTTCCATTCTTAATTAAGTCGTTGAAATCATCCTTATATTTTTCCCCTACTTCCAGCCCGTAATTATCAACAAGCTTCTTGAGTTGCGCAGACCGCTTATCGTAGACTTTATTCCACTCTTCGTAATAATCCGCAGACGATTGCGAGTAGTCCTCGGTCACCTTAAGCTGGTCATCAAGCAGATTCAGATATGTGATTACGTCCTGTTGCATCTTGGAATCCTTAAACCTAGCGTTCTTGAGTTCCTTGTCGTTCTTGATTTCGGCCTCAATAGCTTCCTGGATGTTCTCGGTTGAATGAGGATCATCATCGTTTGCATTAGATTCAATGACGTCGAACCTTCTCTCGAACCCGGCGGCGATAACATTCATCGCCTTATCGTCGACATATTTCGACTTTGCAGCGTTTGCATCATTCTGTGAACAGGCCGAAATGAACCCCAGAGAACAGGTGAGCAGAACAAGCAAACCCATCATGGGCATCTTTTTAGTAATATTTCGTTTCATGACTATTTCCCTTCGATTGACGTTACAGCTCATAACCCCTCGTCAAAAAGCAGACGAATTGGCAACACGGTGGCACTATTTGGTTCCAGGGCGTGAACTGGATAAACATCGAGGGAAGGAGTGGCTCTGTGCAATAAACTCCCCTCTTCAAAATGTCTAGTTAAAGAGGACGGACAGACGGCGAACGGTCATATCAGTTCGTGTCCGCCCGTCTCCAACGATCGAACGTCGATACGCTGACGTTCAGGGGCGTTGCGGCCTCTCGCCTCGTAACTTCATCCCCTTCGAATGATTTGATGACATCGTTATAGCCATCCGGGCGTTCGAGCGCCGGCCTCCCAAATCTCACGCCACGCAGGCGCGCCGACGCGATACCCTCCGCCTGGCGCTGCTTTATGTTCTCGCGCTCCAGCTGCGCCACGTAGCTCAAGATCTGAAGGACCAGATCCGCCATGAACGTTCCCGTGATGCCATCGGGTTGCTCGCGCGTATCGAGTAACGGCATATCAAGCACCACGATGGCAGCACGCCTATCCACCGTGATGCGTCGCCATTCATCGAGGACTTCACGATAATCGCGACCTAAACGGTCGATACTTTTGATCACGAGAACGTCACCCTCGCGCAACCTGCGAAGAAGACGCTGGTACTGGGGACGTCTAAAGTTCTTACCGCTTGCCTTGTCAGCGTAAATCTGACCCTGTTGAACGGGAAACCTTCCCAGTGCGCCTAACTGGCGGTCCAAGTTCTGGTCCGCGGAAGAGACACGCACATACCCAAAGATTCGATTGTCCATAATTGCCCCTATCGGCCGCCTCTTGGCAGCATCGGCTCAAGCGAGAACCCACTCACTATAGGGCGTGCAAATTTCGCGAATGGGCTGAGGTCATTTTGGCCCTCGGACACAAGCTGTTCAAGTGCTACGTCGACAACATGCTAGCTTTTAACGGTAATTAACTGCTTTTAACTAGAATTGGCTAGAAAAGAAAAGCGTGATGCTGACAGGCTTTGCCGGCATGTGACAAAGGGACTGTCCCTTTGTCACATTCGGTTATAGGTAGCGGCCGGTAATGCTCTTGGAGCAAGCAACGATATCCGCCGGAGTGCCGGCGCAGACGACTTGCCCGCCCGCATCGCCACCGCCCGGCCCCATGTCGATCACATAATCGGCATTGCGGATAAGGTCGAGATCGTGCTCGATCACGATAACCGTGGCGCCCTTGGCGACGAGGCCGTCAAACACGTTCAGCAGCACCTGAACGTCGAGCGGATGCAGGCCGATCGTGGGCTCGTCGAATACGAATACGGCATCGTCCTGCACGCGGCCCATCTCGCTCGCAAGCTTTAAACGCTGCGCCTCGCCGCCCGAAAGCGCCGGCGTGGGCTCACCGAGTGTAAGATAGCCCAAGCCCAGGTCGTGCAAGGTCAGCAAGCGCGCCTGAACCTTCTTGAGCCCCACCGTGGCGTCGAGAGCCTCGTCCACGCTCATGTCCATGAGCTGCGGCAACGTAAGCTTGCTCCCGTCCTTGCCCTCGCGATGGATATGCGAGGCGGCTTCGGCGTAGCGCGAGCCTCGACATGCTGGGCAGATGATCTCGACGTCGGGCAAAAATTGCACGTCGAGCGATATCGAGCCCGTGCCATCGCATGTAGGGCAGCGCAAGGCGCCAGTGTTGTAGCTAAAGGCACCCGCCTTGTAGCCGGCTGCCTTGGCCTCGGGCGTACGGGCGAAAGCGCGACGCAGCTCATCATGGATGTCGGCATAGGTCGCTACCGTCGAGCGCACGTTGGCGCCGATAGGTGTAGCGTCAATCAGGTTTGCGCGTGCGATACCCTCGGCGTCGACCCAGCGCACATGGCTTGGCACGCGCTCGCCAGCTGCCTGGGCCTTAAGCGCCGGGATGAGTGTCTCGAGCACCAACGTCGTCTTACCCGAACCCGAAACGCCCGTCACCGCAACGAGACGACCGCGCGGTATATCGACTTCGAGCGGTTTGACGGTATGGATGGCATCGGTTGCCATGCGGATGTGGCCCTGGTCGAACATTTCGTCGTCAGTCACCTGCGGACGCATACGCTTGGGGTCTGCGCTCAAAAACGGGGCGATGCGGCTGCCCTTCGATTGTTCGACCTCGTCCACCGTGCCAGCGGCAATCACATTGCCGCCGCCAGCTCCGGCAACGGGGCCCATCTCGACCAGATAGTCGGCTTCCGCCAGCACACGTGTATCGTGGTCGACAACAACCACGGTGTTGCCGTCATCCACCAGATCGCGCATCACGCCCACCAAGCCGTCGACATTGGCAGGATGCAAGCCAATCGAAGGCTCGTCCAACACATAGAGCACGCCCGTCGATCGGTTGCGCACCACGCGGGCGAGCTGCACGCGCTGACGCTCGCCCGTGGAGAGCGTGGCACCAGCGCGATCGAGCGAAAGGTAGTCGAGACCCAGATCGACCAGGCGACGGGCCGCGCTCAAAAACGAATCGCAGATATCCGCCGCCATGGGCCGCATCTCGGCCGGCAAGGATGCGGGCACCCCGCGCACCCACTCAACCGCATCACCAAGCGTCATGGCCGCGGCCTGCGCCAGATTGATACCGCGCACCTGGGGCTGGCGCGCAGCCTCGGAGAGACGCGTGCCGCCACAGTCACGACATGGCCCCTCGCGCAAAAAGCGCGCCACACGTTTTAAGCCCTTATCGTCCTTAACCTTGGCGAGCGCGTTCTCGACGGTATAGACGGCATTGTAATAGGTAAAGTCGAGCGGCGTGGCGCCCTCGCCGTTTTTGGGAACGTAGAGAATGTGCTTCTTAACCGCCGGACCGTGAAACACAATGTCGCGCTCTTGAGGCGTGAGCTGGTTAAACGGCACGTCGGTACGCACACCCATCTCGCCTGCCACTTGCTTCATCAGATCCCACATGAGCGTGCCCCAAGGAAGCACCGCGCCTTCGTTGATAGTCTTGGACTCGTCGGGCACCAGGCTCGCCTCGTCCACCTCGCGCATGACACCGGTGCCGCCGCAGGTGGGACACGCGCCGCCGCTGTTAAAGGCAAGGTCCTCGGCACCCGGCGCGCAGAACTCACGGCCGCACACGGGGCACGTGAGCGACAGACCCGCGGCCACGTTAAGGCTCGGCTCCACGCGCGCCCCGCAGTGCGGGCACACGTGATGGGCGCAACGGCTAAAGAGCAGACGCAGGCTATTGTTGAGCTCGGTCATGGTACCAAAGGTCGAGCGCACACCCGGCACGCTGGGGCGCTGATGCAATGCGAGCGCCGCCGGTACGTGCAGCACCTCGTCCACTTGGGCATGTTCGGCCTGCGTCAGACGGCGGCGGGTATAGGTGCTAAGCGCCTCCAGGTAGCGACGCGAGCCCTCGGCGTAAAGAACGCCCAGTGCCAGCGAACTCTTGCCCGAACCCGATACGCCAGCAATACCCACGAGCTTTCCCAGCGGAATATCGATATCGATGTCCTTGAGGTTGTGCACACGCGCGCCACGTACCTCTATAGCCTGCGGGCTCATCTTCTGTTCCGTCACCTTTATCACCCTACTCATGCCATAAAACGCGGTCGCGGATGCACTCGCCCAGCATGGGCACGGTAAACCGGACGAGACCGTATCCGGCAGCCTCGATGACGCGCTCGCGAATCAGGCTTGCGCGATATTTGCTCGCTCAGCTTTGGGTGGGTCGCAGCGCTCAATGATGGCCGCCATGCGCGTCGGCTTGCCCCCATCAGCCGCCATGACCTCGGTAAAGAGGCGCTGCGGACTGCGCAACCCGTAATACAAGGGAGCGTCCACTGCTTCATAGAACTCGGAGATGGCATCCGCGTAGCCAGCCTCGACATCGCACACTTCAATGACCCGCGAGTCACGCCGGACAGCAGACCTCCACATGTAATATCCCACCAGCTGAACCATATAGGGATGCCCCATGCTCTTGTGCGCCGCAAGGTCCGCCGTCTCCGCATCAACGAAAAGACCAGTGCCTTTGACCGTCTGGATATATGAATCGCGCACTTTGGGCAAAGAAATCGCACCCAGCGTACGCTGCTGGGCGCGGCGCAAAAACGTTACGATCGGCTCTTCGAGCAAGTCATCAACCATGCTGGGCAAGCCGGCAAAAACCAGCGCAAGACCGTGCTGGTCTCTATCGGGCAAGCCCGTAGCATCCTGGTCTCCGAGCACCTGCTGATAGAGAACGGCCAGCGCCGCCAGCTCCTCGATAGATGCCGATTGGGCCTCGTCAATCGCAAACAGTAAGCCCTTTCCCGGCCCGAGTTTCTCGAGGCGTTCGTTGACTAACCCGCGCAACGTCTCGCCTTTTGCCCGCGCCGCCTCGACCGACATCCGGCCAAGTGACGGCCCGAACTCCATTGACGTCGCAACCGACATATTCGAGCGAAGCGCATCGGCCAGGCGGTCGCATAGGCCAAGCGAGGCGGAATCAGAGACAACCGCCCATCCGCGCTCGCTAGCTAAACGCTGCAGCTCCCGCAAGAGAACCGTTTTGCCATAGCCGCGGTTTCCCGTAATGAGCATGAGCCTGCCCGGAGCTCCGGCGCCGTTATCGAGCCCTTCCTCGAAATCTTCGATGACCGACTCGCGGCCGATGAGTATCGGAGGCCGCTTACCAGCCGTGGGCTTAAAGGGATTTGGATTCATGTCGGCCTCCTCGGATTGGCAAACCCTGGTAACAGTTATACCAACTTATACCGAGTTATACCAACAGGATGCGACAAAGAGACTGACCCTCCATCACCTATGGCCGAAAAACTCGACGTCCGCCGCTCGCCAGGGGCGGAAGGTGGCGGGATCGACCTTTACGTGCGCCGCGGCGGGCACGTCGTACCATTTGACCGTGTAGCCGGCGCCGTGAGAGCAAAAGACCGAGTCGGGCGTGTTGGGTAGATCGGCCTCGGGCTCATAGGCGACAGTCTCGATGACGCGCTCGGCATCATGGCATGCCGCATAACCGGCAAACTCCAGGTACAGATGCCCGCGACCGCTCGTGTAGGCGGCCACCTCCAGCGCATAATCCTGGACCTCGGATGCCGGCACGCGACCCACAAGCTTTGCCCGTTCGTCCGCCATTGTCGGCGGCTCGTACTCGGCACCCATGCGCGTGGCGTCGACAACGCCCTGCCCACACACTCCCCCGGCACCTCGAGCTCAAAGCGATACCACGGCTCCAACAGCACCGCCGCGCCGGCCTCACGCGCCTGCATGAGCCCCTGGCGAATCGCGCGGTACGTGGCCTGGCGAAAGTCGCCGCCCTCGGTGTGTTTGGCATGCGCACGGCCACCTGTGAGCGTAATGCGCACATCGGTGATGGGCGAGCCGGTCAGCACGCCCAGGTGATCTCGCTCCATGGCGTTTGTAAGCGCCAGGCGTTGCCAGTTAAGATCGAGCTCGTCGGTCGAAGTCACGGTGCCAAACTGCACGCCCGAACCCGCTGGCAACGGCTCCAGGCTCAGATGCACCTCGGCATAGTGGCGCAGTGGCTCAAAGTGGCCCACGCCCTCGACCGGCTGCGAAATAGTCTCCTTATAGAGAATGCCGCCGGGCTCAAACGAAATCGAAAGGCCAAAGCGATCGACCAACACCCGCTGCACGACCTCGAGTTGCACGGCGCCCATCAGCTGCAGGTGAATCTGCTCCAGATGAGTATTCCAGCTTACGCCGAGCATGGGGTCTTCGTCCGCCAACTCAGTCAGCGCTTTAAACACCGCATGGACATCGTGTTCGCCCGGAAGCACCGTATAGGTGAGGACCGGAGCGATGACGGGCGCATCACACACGGGCTCCGCACCCAAGGCGTCCCCTGGGCGAACGTGCGCAAGACCCGTCACGGCACAAATACCGCCAGCAGCAACTTCTTGGGCAAGCTCATACTTTTCACCGTTATAGATGCGCACCTGATCGACCTTCTGCTCCCATACCTCGGCACCGGAACGTCCGCTGATCATCTGTTTTGCACACAGCGTGCCGCCGGTCACTTTAACCCATGCCAAGCGCTCGCCGCGATCCCCGCGGCTGACACGATAGACGCGCGCGGCAAACTCCGGAAGCCATATCTGTTCGCGCATCAGCACGCATATACCATCCAGCAGCTCGCTCACGCCCTGGTCCTTGAGCGCCGAGCCGACAAAGCAGGGAAAGAGCTTGCGCTCGGCAACCATGCGCGACAGCGTTGCGACGGAAAGCTCACCTGCCTCAAGAAACTCCTCGAGCGCCGCCTCGTCCAACGCTGCAGCGTCCTCCTGAACGGCGCCGCCCTCCAGCAGTTCGTTGGCATCCAGGCAGCCTTCGGAAAGACGCCGCCCAAGTTGTGCCAGCAAAACATCGCGGCCGGGATTCTCCAAATCGATTTTGTTGATATAGATGAACGTCGGAATGTCATAGCGTGCAAGCAGGCGCCACAGGGTTTCGGTGTGCCCCTGCACGCCGTCGTTGGCGCCCACAACTAAAATCGCGTAATCGAGTGCGCGCAGCGTGCGCTCCGCCTCGGCAGAAAAATCGACATGCCCCGGTGCATCCACGAGCATGACGCGGGTATCACCGTGGTCGAGCACGGCCTGCGACGAGAAAATCGTAATGCCGCGCTCGCGCTCGATCGCGTTAGTGTCCAGATGCGAATCGCCATCGTCCACGCGGCCGCGCTTACGAATGCGACCCGCATTGAACAGCATGGCCTCGGCCAGCGTGGTCTTGCCAGCATCGACATGCGCCAAGATTCCAACGACCGCTTGCTTCGACATGGCTCTCCTCTTATTGCAAGCCCGTCGCACACGGAAACGGGCGCTCTCGTTCCACACTGGATGATACAATTTACGGGCCGGCGGGCGAAGCGGGCCCTATCCCCCGACTGAGCTCATCGCCCCGCGTTGCCGTGCGGCGATTTTCGTAGGTTCGCGCCTTGCGAAAGCCGGCACCTCCCCTTTTAATATGAGAAAGCCATTGTCAATAGGCGTGTTTGTTCGAGCCCGGTTTTAAACCGGGCTTTTTCGTTTCCCGTCGGGAGGGCCCGCGC